>DATGIY010000161.1:0-11090 GCA_035295475.1 Terriglobales bacterium | reverse complement strand
TATCGTCCCGAAGTCATCGCCTTCAGTCTCAGCGACGCTCTGGCCGGGGGCGAACACAACCGGCTGCTGCAGCCGTTCGATACGGTGCGGGTCTTTGGGCGTTATGAATTCGAGGACGCACCGGTGATCACGGTGCAAGGCGAGGTGCATCGTCCTGGCGACTATCGCACCAACGGAGAAACGCACACCGCGGATGCGGTTTATCTGGCAGGGGGTGTCACCCGCGACAGCTTTCTTGACGAGGCGCAGGTTTATCGCCGACTTCCCGGCAGCAAGCTGCAGGTGCTGAACGTCAATCTGGGACGCGCGCTGGCCGGCGAAGCGCAAGAGAACCTGCTGCTCGCCTCCGGCGACGTGCTGGTAGTGCATCGCAATCCGGCACGGGTGGAGCCGGCGCAAGTCTATATCTGGGGCGAGGTGACCGCTCCCGGTCCTTATCCTTTGGGCGAAGGCATGACCGCTTCGCAGCTGGTGCGTCTGGCGGGTGGGCTGAAGCGCAGCGCCTTCACTGACTCCGCCGATCTGTCGCGCAGCGTGGTGCAGAATGGCAAACGAGTGGTTGTGGACCACCAGGAAATCCGGATCGCGGGCGCCCTGAGCGGGCAAGGGGATCAGGACGTGCTGCTGCGCGACGGCGACACGCTCACTATTCGCCAACTGGAAGGCTGGCAGGACCGGGGAGCGGCGGTCACCCTGCGCGGCGAAGTAGTGCATCCCGGCACTTACGGGCTGCGCGCGAACGAGCGGCTGAGCTCGCTGCTGTTGCGCGCCGGCGGTTTTCGTTCCGGCGCTTACCCGGCGGCGGCCGTGCTGGAGCGAAGCCAGGTGCGCGAGCTGGCGCAAAAAACGCGTGAGCGCCTGGTTCGCCGCCTGGAGGAGGAGCCGGCGCAGTTCAACTTTCCGGCGGGCACCGCAGAAGCGCAGAAGCTGGAAATGGGCGCGGCCTTTCAGCAGCAGCGGCAGCAAGTGCTCGCCCGACTACGCAGCGAGCCGGTCAGCGGGCGCCTGATCATCCGTATTGGCAGCGATTTCCGCCGCTGGCAAGGCACCGCGGACGACGTCGAGCTGCGTGCCGGCGATGTCCTTACCGTGCCCAAAACCCCTGATTTCGTGCTCATCGAAGGTCAGGTGTACAACCCTGCCGCCATCAGTTATTCGCCGGGCAAGAGCGCAGCCTGGTATCTGCGCCAGGCGGGCGGGCCGACTGAGCTTGCTAACCGGAAGAATATTTTCGTGGTGCGCGCCAACGGCTCGGTGCTGAGCGCCAACAGCGGTGGCTGGTGGCGCGGCGATGTACTCGCCACCACCCTGCAGGCGGGCGATTCGGTGATCGTGCCCGAGCGCATCATGGCTCCAACCACCACCTGGAGAAAGGTCATGGAGACGGCCAGCGTAGTCACGGCGGCTGCCTTCAGTGCACGGTTGCTCTCCCTGTTTTGAAGTGTGATGTTCCCCCGCTTTGTTATCGTGCTGCTTCTGTTTGCCACTACGACGTTGCCGCTGCCCGGCGGGGAATATCCGCGCTATCCCGCACGCGGCTCGACCTACGTGCCTATCGAACATTGGGCCTATGCCGTGGTTGACCGGCTGGCGGCCTGGGGCTGGGTGCAGTCGCAAATCGTGGGGCTGCGTCCCTGGACACGCAGCGAATTTGCCCGCCTGACCGTGGAGGCGGGAGAGCGCCTGAGCGAAGAGGACGCACCCGCCCAAGCGCGGCAATTGTACGACGTATTGACGGCTGAATTTGGCTTCGAAATCGCGCTTCTGTCAGGAAGTGGAGGGCGAGAAATAACATTGGAGGCGTTGTACGTCCGTGCCCTTCCTGTGAGTGGGACACCGCTGCGCGACGGTTATCATTTCGGCCAAACCATTATTAATGATTACGGGCGGCCGTGGGGAGAAGGCGCGAACCTGAGCGCCGGAGCGGCGGTGCGCGCCTCTGCCGGCCCGCTCGCCGGCTATGCGCGCGGCGAATACCAGCGCGCACCGTCCTCGCCTGCCCTTTGGCTGCCGGCCCGGGAAGCCATCGCCTGGGAAGATGGCACACCCGTAACGCCGGCGCTGGCCGCCGCCGGCATCAGTCGCCTGTGGCCGCTAGAGGCCTATGTGGCTTTGAACGTGAGCAACTTCCAGCTGTCGTTCGGACGGCAGGCGCTGTGGTGGGGCCCGGCGCGCGGCAGCAGCATGCTGTTCAGCAATAACGCGGCGCCTTTTCCCATGCTGCGTCTGACCCGCACCTTGCCCTTAAAACTGCCCAGCTTGTTTTCCTGGATGGGCCCGATGCGCGGCGAGTTTTTTGTCGGGCACCTGGAGGGGCACGAGCTGGTGTTTGGACCAGCCGGCCTGGTGGGTGAATTCGGTCGCAGGCTCGATCCCCAGCCTTATATCCATGGCCAGAAACTGAGCTTCAAGCCTACGCCCAACCTGGAACTAGGATTCTCCCGTACGGTTATTTTTAGCGGTCCGGGCGCTCCCTTCACGGCCGGCAACTTCTGGCGCAGCCTGGTCACGCAGCACAACCAGGCTCCACAATCCGGCAAAGATCCGGGGGACTTCCGCTCCGGCCTGGACCTGAGCTATCGCCTGCCCGGTCTGCGGCGTCGCGCCATCTTCTATATAGACGCTTTCACGGAGGATCAGTTTTCGCCGGTAGCTTACTGGGACCGCTCTGCCATCCTGGCAGGGTTGTACTTGCCGCAACTGTCCAGACTGGCCAAGCTCGATTTGCGCATGGAAGGTTTGTACACCGATTTGCCTGTCGGCGGCAAAGTCGGTCCTGGCTACTTCTACGCCAATAGCCATTACCGCAACGGCTACACCAGCGGCAAAAATCTTCTGGGCAGCTGGATTGGGCGGGGCAGCCAGGGGGCGCAAGCGTGGAGCGCCTGGCACTTAGGACCGCAAAGCTTCTTCGAAGTTCGATTTCGCCACCAGAAAGTCAGCGCCCAGTTCGTCCCCGCGGGCGGAACGCTCACCGACATCACGCTTGCTGCGGAATATCGTCTGCGCCCCGATCTCATGCTTTCGACCAGCGTGCAATACGAACGCTGGAAGTTTCCTGTGCTTCAGACGGCGGCGCGGAGGAATGTCAGCAGCAGCGTGCAGCTGACTTTCTTCCCGCCAGCAGTCAGTTGGCGGAGCAGGTGAGTAAGATGAGCGACACCGAAATTCATCTTGCCGAAGGGAAAAGTCCAGCCGGGCAAGCAGGAGAGGCTCGCGAGCGCCGGGCAGCACAACTGCGCCTGCTCTGGGAAGAGCGTGGCTGGCTGACACGGATCACGCTGGCTGGGCTGGTAGCCAGCGTGGCCGTGGCATTGTTGCTGCCGGCACGCTACCGCTCAACGACGCGCCTGATGCCGCCGGACGCGCAGAGCGATCTGGGCGTGACTTTCCCGGCGGCCTGGGCTGCGAGGCGGGGAGGCAGTTTGACCGCGGTCGCGGGTGAGGCCCTGGGCGGGAAATCGGCAGGCGCCCTTTTTGTCGGCATCCTGCAATCTCGAACGCTGCAGGATCGGCTGATCGATCGCTTTGACCTGCGCAAGATATATGGGGTGCGGCACAGGGCGGGCGCCCGTCGCCGGCTGACGGCCGCGACCTCAGTCTCCGAGGATCGCAAGAGCGGGATTATCACCGTATCCGTCGAGGACCGCAATCCGCAGCGCGCGGTCGCGCTGGCGCGCGCGCATGTGGAGGAGCTAAACCGCCTGGCCACAGAGCTGACCACTTCGGCTGCCCACCGGGAACGAGTTTCCCTGGAAGAGCGGCTGCAGAAGGTTCAGCAGGAACTGCGGGCAGCGGAGCGGGAGTTCGCCCAATACGCCAGCCAGAATACCGCTATCAACATTCAGGAACAGGGCCGGGCTCTGGTAGAAGCCGCAGCTGGGCTGCAAACGCAGTTGATCGCCGCCCAATCCGAGCTGGAAGGGTTACGCCAGGTCTATACGGACAATAATGTGCGCGTGCGCGCGGCGCAGGCGCGGGTGCGCGAACTGCAGCGCCAGTTGGAGCGCTTTGGTGGCGGCGATGAGGCCATGCTGGCGTCCGGCGGGCGCAGCCCGCTCTATCCCTCCATTCGCAAGCTGCCCCTGCTGGGGGTGGCCTACGGAGAACTCTATCGCCGCAGCAAAGTACAGGAAACAGTGTTCGAGATCCTCACCCAGCAGTACGAGCTGGCCAAAGTGCAGGAAGCCAAGGAAATTCCCAGCGTGAAGGTGCTGGACCCAGCCGATGTTCCGGAAATGCACAGCTTCCCTCCCCGTTTGCTGGTTGTCAGCGGCGGTACCCTGATTGCGTTCGTGCTGGCGCTGGCGGGGGTTTTCGCGCGCGCGGCGTGGAAGGCGCGCGACGGCGCTGATCCACAGGTGGTGCTGGCGGAAGAAGTCTGGCAGAACCTGGAGGGCCAGCGAAAGCGGCTGGTAGAAATCTGCGGACGAGCCATACGGCGGCAGGCACGCAGCGCGTAGCCAAGCGCCGGATCACGGCGGTGGTGTTGCGGAGGTGAACCATGCAATTATTTCTCGATTCAGCTGACTACCGGGAAATCGAAAAGTGGCTGCGCCAAGGCGTGATTGATGGGGTTACGACCAATCCCAGCATCCTGCTGAAGGATGCCGCCTATGATTATTCCCAGGCCGCGGCCCAGCTTTGTCAGCTTCTGGGCTCGCGGCCGGTGAGCGTGGAAGTGAGCAGCAATGAGGCCGCAGAAATGCTGGAACAGGCACGCAGTCTGGCGCGTCTGGCCAGCAACATCGTGATCAAGGTTCCGGTGGTGAACCAGTACGGCGACTCTTGTCTGGGAATCATGCATACCTTAGCGGGGGAAGGTATCCGCGTGAATGCCACCGCGCTGCTCTCTTTCAATCAGGCCATGCTGTCGGCCAAGGCAGGTGCGGCCTATGTCAGCTTGTTTGCCGGACGCATTGCCGATGAAGGCAACGATCCTGCGCTGGTAATAAGGCGCGTGCGCCGCTGGCTGGACGATTGGGGCTGCACGGCCCGCATTATTGTGGGCAGCATCCGCAGCGTGATGGACGTGCAGAACGCTGCCCTGGCGGGCGCTCACATTATCACGGTCCCGCCTCAGTTTCTCCCCAAGATGGTGGACCACCAGTACACCCGCGAGACCGTGCGCCAATTTATTCGCGACGCGGAAAAAGCGTTGCGGCACGGACGCAAGCTCGCGCTTGCCGGCTAGCTCTCGGCCGGCAACGGAGTCGAGAAATGAAAATCGGCCTGCTTTTGTTCGAACTGACCGCCAGCGGCGGTGAGCAGCGGCAGATTCTGCGCCTGGCCCAGGGTCTCGGCCGCCTGGGGCACGCAGTCAGCGTATATGCCTATCGCTATAGTCCGGGGAACTGCTTTCCGGAACTGGCGGCAGGGTTGGATGTTCGCGCCCTGCATGTGTTGGAGGAGGCACAACTACCCGCGGTGCGGCGGCACGCGGCGGGGATGCTGGGAGTGGCGGCCCGCCGCTACTTCCTGGAATCGCGGCTGCTGGCCCGATCGGTGGGAGAAGCGGACGTTCTCAATGCTCACGGCCGCCCCGCGCACCGCGCGGCCGTGTTTGCCAAGCAGAATCGAGGAGTTCCGGCGGTGTGGAGCTGCAACGACCTGGTGGGGTGGGAACAAGCTGGCCACCGCCCACGCGTGGCCCCGAGCATTCATCGGGCCATCGCCCGAGCCATGAAGCCCTGGGAGCAGCGAATCGTTCGCCAGATGGATTCGATTGCCGTGCTTACTGGCGCGATGTAACGCGTCTTAGCCACCGTGTACGGAAGCCACACGCGCGTCATTCATGCGGGGGTAGACGCGGATCTTTTCCAGGAGCGAGCCGAGCAGGGGCGGCAGCTGCGGAGTTCTCTGGGCATCCCCCAAGAAGCATTTGTCATTTTGTGGCTGGGAGTGCTCGAGCCCTTTCGCCGCCTGGAGGATATGTTGGAGGCTGCGCGGGGGATGCGGAAGCGGGGAGAGCCAGTGCATTGCCTGATCGTAGGACGCACCGATTTCGCCCCCGGCTACGCTCAGGGTTTGCAACAGCTGGTTGACCGACAAGACCTGAAGAGACAGGTCACCTTCGTTTCGCGGGCCGTTCCCGAATCTCTTCTGGCGGACTACTACTGCGCCGCAGATGTGTTCGTGTTTCCCAATGATCACCAATCCTGGGGACTGGCACCGCTGGAAGCCTTGTGCTGCAACCGGCCGGTAGTGGTCTCAAGGGGCTCAGGAGTTAGCGAAGTGCTGCGCGACGGCGAAACTGCGCTGCTGGTGCCGCCGCGCTGCCCGCACGCCCTGGCCGCCGCCATAGCGCGTCTCAAGAACGACGCCCGGCTGCGCCAGCACATCAGCCGTGAAGGTCGGCGACTTGTGATGGAGCAACTTTCCTGGAATACCTACGTCGAGCGCATGTCGGAGTTGCTAGCGGAAGTGGCGGAGCAGCGTCATCGTCAGCCGGCAAATACGCCGCTGCCGGGGCATTGGTTGGGACGGTTGGCAGAAGTCAGCGAGCCAGTGTGGCGGGTGAGATGACCGGGGCGGGCGCGGAGGTCGCAAAATATGGGGCTTAACGCTGCCTTGGTGCTGACTACCATTGCCGATCCCGTTCTTCTGCAGGGATACTACGACAACTTTGTGCGCCACGGGCACCTGCATCAGGTGCGCGTGTACGTAATTCCCGACCGCAAAACGCCCGCCGCCGCATATGAGCGTTGCCACCGACTGCGCCAGCGTGGGCTGGAGATAGTCTGCCCCAGTCTGCCGGAGCAAGAGGCGTACTTGAAACGGATCGGGTTCCCGCCAGAATTGGTGCCTTACGACTCCGACAATCGGCGCAACGTCGGCTACCTGATGGCCTTGGACGGGGACAACGATTTCGTGATCAGCATCGATGACGACAACTATTGCGTGCCGGAAGAAGATTTCTTTGTGGCGCACGCAACCGTATGCGGCCCGTTGGGAGAAGAGAGCGTGGTGGAGTCCGAATCGGGCTGGTTTAACGTCTGTGACTTGCTGCAGGTCCATCCTCCGCAGACGGTCTATGCCCGTGGCTTTCCCTACTTTGGCCGCCATCAGGCGGTTCGGTTAAGCCAGCAGCGCCAGCCCGCGTGCGTGCGCATCAACGCTGGACTGTGGCTTTCCGAGCCCGATCTCGATGGCATGAGCTGGCTGGTTAGTCCCGTTCGGACCACCGGCTTTTGCGGCCATTCGGTGGTATTGGGAGCGAATACCTGGTCTCCGGTGAATACGCAAAACACAGCGCTGCAGCGGGAAGCGCTGGCGGCGTATTACTTCGTGCGCATGGGACACGCATTGGCGGGCGCCAACATCGATCGCTACGGCGACATTTTTTCCGGTTATTTCAGCCAGGCTTGCGCCCGCCATCTCGGGCACGCGGTGCGCGTGGGCACGCCTCTGGCTGACCACCGCCGCAACTCGCATAACTACCTGCGCGATGCCAGCCAGGAACTGGCCTGCATCTGCATGCTCGAGGACGTGCTGGCCTGGCTTTCCCGAGCAGCGTCTGCAGGGCACCAGCTACAGCGAGACCTACGTTTCACTCAGCTACGCACTGGAAGAGGCTCTGCTTCATTTTCACGGAGCCGCGTGGAGCGCCGGCGCCGGAGCGTACTTCCACGAGGTGGCGTTCTGCATGCGCAAGTGGGCGCAGGCCTGCCGGCATCTCATCTAGCAGCTTTTTCATGTCATCCGCAACCTGCAGTTATCCCCTGGTGATGCGCAATGCCGGCTTGAACCTGGCCGGGCGGGCAGTGCTGGCTTTCGCTTCTATCGCCACCATCCCAGTACTGATCGGCGGGCTGGGGATGGAGCGCTACGCCATTCTCTCTCTGGCGCTGATCACGGTCAGCTACTTCAGCCTGCTGGATTGTGGTCTGTGCGCCGCGACTACCAGGTTCGTGGCTGGCGCCCTGGGCCGGGGAGAGAACCATCAGCTTGTGCCGCTGATCTGGACTTCGCTGCTTTTGCTTGCAATGTTGGGTTTGCTGGCCGGCGTACTCATGCTGCTGAGCGTGCCCTGGATCGTGCAACGGCTGCTGCGTATTTCGCCGGGACTGCACTCAGAAGCCAAAACGGCGTTGTTCGTGCTCTCCGCCATGGCCCCCTTTTTATTGCTGGGAGCCGGATTGCAGGGTCTGCTGGAAGCCCGGCAGCGTTACGACCTGGTCAACGCCGTGGCGGTTCCAGCCAGCCTGGCCAGTTATCTGCTGCCGGTGTTAGCCATCAGTATGGGCCTAAGCCTTGGCGCTATTGCCGGCCTGCTGGTTGTCACCCGTATCGCCGCCTGCCTCGTTTTCCTGTTGTTTTGTCGGCGACTCTTTCCCCAGCTGCGCCAACGCGCTCGCCTAAGCTTGCGCGGAAACCGTCCGCTGCTGGTCTTTGGCGGATGGCTGGCAGTGTCCAACATGGTGTGGCCGGTGCTGCTTTATTGCGATCGGGCGGTAATCGGGGCGCTGCTGCCCATGGCAGTTCTGCCTTTCTACGTCGCTCCGTGCGAAGTAGTGACGAGGTTGTGGGCTTTGCCAGCAAGCTGGGTAGCACTGTTTCCTGCGTTCAGCGCGCTGGAAGATCGGCGGCAGGAACTAGCCAGGCTGTGGGCCCGTGGCACCAAGCATCTGGCGCTGCTCGTGGGTCCGGCCGTGGTCACGACAATATTGTTCGCTGGGCCGATCTTGCATGCCTGGCTCGGTTCCCCATTTGCAAGCAACAGCACCACCGTTTTCCGGGTGTTGGCGGTGGGAGTGCTGGCCAACTCCCTGGCTTCCATTCCTGACCGCCTGATCAAGGCTAGGGGCCGGTCGGACATCATCGCAAAACTGCATGTGGCAGAACTCCCGCTTTACCTTGCCCTGCTATGGCTGCTGGTGCGACACGCCGGAATCATGGGCGCGGCGCTAGCCTGGAGCGCGCGCGCCGGGCTGGAGGCAGCCATTGTTTTTGCCTTGGCCGGCCGGATGGTGCCGGGCAGCGGGCAAGAAATGATGCGGGCCGGCATTTCCCGGCTAGCGATCGCGCTGCTCATGCTGGCCCTAGTCATGAGCCTGGCGGTGAGCGCATTCACGGGCGCAACCCGGTTCTGGGTTGCTGGCCTGCTGCTGGTCGTCACCGCGGGGTTGAGCTGGCAGCACGTTCTCGATCAGCACGATCGTGATGCCGTGCACGCGGCTTTGGGACTGACCCGGGCAGCACTCTAAGAACCGCGATACGGACATGACCAACGGACATTTTCTGGAGGCGATGAGCCGTCTGCAGAAGGCGGCCGGCACGGTCGCCGAAGTTCCCTCGCCGGCATCCCGAGTCGGGTTCAGCTTCAGCAGCAAAGACCGGATGGAGTTCACTCGCGCTACTCTGGCCAGCGTGGACACGGAGAGCGGATTCGACGTGGTGTGGGTGGATGGCAGCGAGAGCGCGGAAGCCAAGCAATTACCCTATCAATACCCTTGGCAGAAGGCGCGCCTGGTGGAAGTGCATTCCGGTGTGAGCGGCGGCCCCGACCGCGCCATCTGCTTCGGTCTGCGCCGCCTGCTGGCTCTGGGCTATGACTATTGCGGCCTGATCGAAAACGATTTGCTGTTGGCCCCGGGCTGGTTTTCCCGCCTGCTTGCGCTGTTTCGTTTGGCCGCGGAAGACGGAATCGCCTGCGGCGCGGCCACGGTTCGCGGCTACCAGAGCCGCGTCATGGCGTACCGCGGTGGCTATTTCCTGAGCTGGAACATCGGTGCAGGAATGGTTTTATTTTCCCGCCCCGCGGCGCAGTTGCTCCTTGCCCAGTATCACGCGCTCGGCTGCACCGCGCGTTCGCTCTTCCGCTTTTACGGGGACGCCTTCGGCATCGACCTGCGCGGGCAGTGGGACCTGTGGTACGGCGCCCCCGACCATTTGCTGGCCATGGATTGGGGATACAGCCCACTGTTGTACCGCCACGGACTGGCTTCGGTGGGATCTATTCCGTCGCTGGTATGTGATTTGGAATTCGATGTCGGATGCGTTCTGCGCACCGCCTATGTTGGGCCAGAAGCAGAGAATGCGGGCGCGGTGTATCCCGCCATTCCTCCCTCGGCTCTGCGCTGGTCGGCGCTGAGCGAACCGCTTTTCCGCCTGGGGTGGTGTTTGCTGCAAAACTGGCCTCCGCTGTACCGCGCTGCACGCTATCTGCATCATTCACGCCAGCGTCGTCGGGCGCGCTCAGCCTGAGAAAGTTGCATTGACATTTGCTCAATCTTACGTGAGGTCAAAGTGCATGCCGTCCTTACGCCTGTTTCCCTATCGCCAGCTGATTGCCATTGAAAAGCTGGTTTCCTCCCTCTCGTGGGGAAGAAAACTCAAACAGCTGCCGTGGGCTCGTGCCGTCTACGCCGCGCTGTACAAGACCTTTCGCCCGGCAGGCCCCTTGCAGGCGGAGGTGCGCGGACTGCGCGTGCATCTCGATCCGGCCGACACCCTGATCACCCGCTGCCTGCTGGTTTACGGAGGCGTGTGGGAACCGCTGGAAACCGAAATATTCGTGTCGCTGGTCCAGCCTGGCATGGTAGTGATCGATGTTGGCGCCCACATCGGTTACTACACTTTGCTGGCGGCGCGCAGCGTCGGCCAGGAAGGGCGGGTATTCGCCTTCGAGCCCGCCCCCGCCAGTTACGGATTGCTATGTCGCAACCTGGAGAGCAACGGCTGTGACCAAGTAGTGGCTGTGCGCAAAGCGGTGGCGGCGCACAGCGGCGTCGCCCGGCTGTGGCTCTCGCCGGAGAGTTCGGCGCTCAACAAGCTGCTGGCCAGCGATGGCGGCAATGCCTGGGTGGAGGTTGGAACCACCAGCCTGGACGATTACTTTGCCGACTACACGGGTCGGCTGGACGTGATCAAGATCGACACGGAGGGAGCGGAGCAACTGATTCTTGACGGCATGCAGCGCCTGCTGCGGCGTCATCGCGATCTCGCCATTTTCACCGAATTTTTCCCCAACGCTCTGCAATCCTGCGGCAGCCCGCCGAAACAATATCTGCACGATCTCGAGCAGTTGGGCTTTCATCTGTTTCATCTGCACGAAGAGAGGCACGCTCTCCGGCCCTTCGCTATGGAAT
>DATGIY010000160.1:0-9144 GCA_035295475.1 Terriglobales bacterium | reverse complement strand
TACCGGCGAGTGCTGGAGCGCGCCAGGTAAAGATCCGGGGCATCCGCGGTGTGCAGCACCGGCAAACGAAGTCGCACCAAAGTTCCCCGCCCTTCGCGGCTGTCGATGACCATGCGCGCCGCGTCGCCATAGAGAACTTTTAAACGCTCCGCGACATTGGCCATGCCTATTCCGGTGCCGCCCAGTCCCGTGGGCCGCTCCAGCAGGTTGGCCGAGCCCATGCCCACGCCGTCGTCTTCCACCTCGATCTGCAAAACCCCTTCGGCAACCTGGCTGCGCAGGTAAATACTCCCTCCGTCGATTTTCGCGGAAAGCCCATGCTTGATGGAATTCTCCACTAGCGGCTGCAGCAGCATTCCGGGAACGAGCACATCGAGGGAGCCGGGATCGAGCTCCTTGATCACTTTCAGTTTGTCGCGCCCAAAGCGTACGACCTCAATATCGAGATAGTCGTCAATGAATTCCAGTTCCTCGCGAAAGGGCACGAAGGCGTCGCTGCTGCGCAGGAGACGGCGCAGGATGTTGGCCAGCTTGATGATCAAGTCGCGCGCGGTATCGGGATCGAAGCGCACCAGGGAAGAAACCGAATTCAAGGTGTTGAACAGGAAATGCGGGTTGATCTGGCTTTGCAGCGCTTCCATCCGCGCCTGCAGCAGGGCGCGATGCTGTTCTTCCAGCTTCATCTCGATGCGGGTGTTGTTCCAGATCTTGAGCGCGATGGCGATAGAAACGATCGCCGTGGCGTAGATGCCGATTTCCACCAGCCAGTTCGGGCTGTCCACGGAGAAGATCAGGTGCGGAAACTGCCGCCCCAGCGCCTGGCGGGCCAGACGCAACACGATGATGGTGACGAAGAACAGGATCTGCCAGTCGATCTTCGGACGTGGCAAGTTGCGGCGAAACCAGCGATAGATGCTGAGATCGATAAACGGGGAAAACGACCAGATGTCTTCCTTGTCGCGTGCCACATTGCGCAGCATGCCCGCGACCAGGCCGGCTAGCAGATTGAAGGGGAGCCCCAGCCACTCGCCATGCAGCATGCCGGGAAGCGCGACAAAGCCGCCGCCCACAACCCCGGCGACCCGTCCGCCGATGACGCCAATCAGAATGGTCGCCTCAAACGACATGTCCGCGGAGAGAAAATTCTTGACGCTGGCGCGTACCAGCACGCCTAAGGCAAAGGGCGCGCCAATAAACAGCGCCAGGCGGATCTTCTCCCCGGTGGTGCGCTCTTCCTTGAACAGCAGCCGCTTGAACCAGACTGAGCGCACTTGGGCGCTGGCAATGGCCGCCGCCACCCCCAGCTTAACCAGCTGGTTGACGAGGATTAGCCGCTGTTCCATGCACATACGAGATTAACCCACGGGGGGCGGTGGGGAAAGGTTTTCAAGATACAGGGTTCGAGGTTTGAGCTGCCCAGTAACCAGCTTCGAGCGAAACTGGAAACCAGAAACTCGAAACCGTTGTTTGGAAATGGAAGTTTGATATCAGTGTAGCTTCGATCGAGCCTGCTCCAGGGCGGGCTCCAGCAGCTCCGGTTTGGGCACGCCCCCCTGCGCCATATCCTTGGTGCCGCCGCCGCGGCCGCCAGTCGCGGCCATGGCTTCCTTCATCAGCGCGCCCACATCGAACGACAGGCCGGCGGTCTGGGCAAAAACCAAGGCAGGCGCGCCTTCACCCGCTCCCAGCAGAGCGACTGCTTTCCTACCCTCCGTTCGCACGATCTTTTGCCCCAGCAATTTGACAAATTCCAAATCGCGATCGGGAAAAATCTTTGTCACCAGGTGAAAGCCATTCATTTCCGGCGTTTCCTGCAGCAGGCGAGCGGCATGCAAATCCGCCAGTTCTTTCAACAGCTCGGAGCGGAGTTTGCGCGCGGTTTTAGCTTCGTCCTGCAGTTTCCGGACCTGCTCTGGCAAATTCCATAAATGGGCTGAGAGCACTCCAGCCGCCTCGTTCAAAACAGCGTGATCGCGCCGCGCCGCCAGCAGGGCTCGTTGGCCGCAGACGAATTCCACCCGCACTCCCTGCCGCACTTTCTCGGTCTTTCGCACCAGAATGGGACCAATCTGCCCCGTCCGAAGCACGTGTGTGCCGCCGCAGGCAGTCAGGTCGAAATCTTGAACGTCGATCAGCCGCAGCTGTTCCCGCTCGACCGGAGGCAATTTGCGCAAGCCCAGGCCGCGCGCTTCCTCCAGGCTGACAAAGCGTATCTCCACCGGACGATCTTCCATGACGACCTGGTTGGCCAATTCCTCTGCCCCTTCAATCTGCTCTGCGGTGACCGAGTTTGCCTGCAGGTCAATGGTGCAAACCTCATCCCCCATGTGAAACGAGACTGTTGGCAGATCAAACAGGCGAACGAAAGCGGCGGAGATCACGTGCTGCCCCGAGTGTTGCTGCATGTGGTCACGGCGGCGAGGCGGGTCGATAGAACCGTGGATCTTGCTCCCGCTAGCCAGGCCGACAGGCTGCGTTTCTAGATAGTGCAGGATGCGGTCGTCCTGCTCGGCCACCTCGGTCACGCGCAGCCGCGCGCCGTCCGCCTCCAGCCAGCCGGTATCAAAAACCTGCCCGCCGCTGGTGGGATAAAACGCGGTGCGGTCAAGAACCACGGCCGGCCGCGGCGACGTAACCAAATCCGCGACCTGCGCGTCAAAATCGAGGAGAAACGAGTCGGTGTAGTAGAGGCGGATCATAAAAAATTGACGATTGACGAGTTGCGATTGACGATTGAAGAACCTCTAGGGCTCCACGGCCGAAGTGGCAATTGTCAATCGAAAATCTTCAATCGTCATTTAATACGGCCCGATGATGCCGCCAATCTGGCGTGCCACCGGGCGGGCGCTATCTTTTTCTATGTACTGCGCGATTACATCCACGTATTTCAGACCCGAACCAGTGTTGAATAGAACGACCGTGTCGCTGGTCTTGAAAAAACCGTTCTCCAAGAGCTTGCGGTAGGCCACCAGCGCGGCGGCGCCTTCCGGCGCGGCAAAGATGCCTTCGCTCCGCGCCCAGTGCTGCAATGCATCCATGATTTCCTGGTCGGTAGCGGCAACCGCCGTTCCCCGGCTTTGGCGCAGAATAGCCAACATCAGGTAATCGCCATACGCCTTGGGCACGCGCAGGCCCGCTGCCACAGTGGCGGCGTTTGGCCAGGCTTCCGCCGTGCCTTTATGTTCATCCCATGCTTTAACGATGGGCGCGCAACCGCTGGCTTGCACTGTCACCATGCGCGGGCGCTTCTGCCCGATCCAGCCCAGAGCCTCCATTTCTTCGAAGGCTTTCCACATGCCGATCAGGCCGACACCTCCTCCGGTGGGATAAATGATGGCATCGGGCACTTGCCAGCCCAGCTGTTCGACCGCCTCGTACCCCATGGTTTTCTTGCCCTCTACCCGGTAAGGCTCTTTCAAGGTAGTCACGTCGAACCAGCCCTCGGCTTGTTTGCGCTCGCCAACCATGCGGGCGCAGTCGCTGATAAGGCCATCCACCAGCGTGACTTCGGCGCCATAGCTGCGGCACTCCACGAGGTTGGCACGAGGGACATCCTTGGGCATAAAAATATGCGCTTCTATGCCGGCTACAGCCGAGTAGGCAGCCAGGGCGCTGGCCGCATTGCCCGCCGAAGGAATAGCTAGCTTCTTAAGGCCATATGCCTGGGCCACGGTGACCGCCGCGGATAGCCCCCGCGCCTTAAATGAACCGGTGGGATTTAAGCCTTCGTCTTTGATGTAGACGTTGGGATATTCGCGGCTGCGCAACAGCGGCGTGAAGCCTTCGCCCAGCGAAACTGGTGTGGCCTCGGGCAGCACTTCGCGATAGCGCCACATAGTGGGCGCCCGGCCGGCCAGCGAATCGCGCTTGAAGCTCTTTCTTATCCTTGCGAGATCGTAGCGAGCGAATAGAACGCCGCCATCGCGCGGGCAAACCGTTTGGGGTTTATCAGGGCTAAATTGTTCTTTACAGCGGGTGCACTCCAGAAAGCTGATTTTTGCCATTGCGCCAAAGTCTAACAAAGCCCACCGCACAGGCACAGAGACACACCATCGCGACCCCGCGCCCTAAGTGTGCCAATGTGCCAATTGGATCGGCCGTTGATATTCGAAAATGTGGCGCTGCACGCGACGCCGTTCGGCTATAAAGCGCCTCAGAATGATGTCTGACCCTGCTTTTCCCTGTGTTCTCTGCGTCCTCGGTGGTGAAAAGGTTTCTAAGCGGGCAATCGGCGTAGTAGGCCGGAGGCGCGCCGGAACCAGGGCCGCTCCTGGCGTTTAAGAAAGCGCGGCATCGTTGGTCTTTTGTTCAGGATGCGCTGCGCCCATTGCCGGGCCTCGGCCTCGCGGTGCTGTGAGGCCAGGAAGGTCGCGTAGTTGTACTGAGTTTCAGAGAGCGTCGAGACTTCGGTCACTTGCCGGAAAAGCGTGTTCGCCTTTTCTGCCTGCCCGGTCAGCGCATAGGCGTGCGCCAGCAGCCCTTGGGCGCGGTAATAGCCGTATTTAGGGTCTTGCGTGACTACACGCTCCAAATCGGGAATCGCAGCCGCGGGTTCTCCCAGTTCCATGGAGCAAACCGCCCGATGATAGAAGGGATCCGGATAATCGGTGCGGGGAGTAATGGCACGGTTGTAGCACTCGCGGGCACGCGCGTACCTGCCTTCCTCCAGGCAAAGGTCCCCCAATTCCTCGTAATTCCCACTGGAGGGATTGTCGAGAATGGCGGCTTCAAGCTCGCGGATACGGCTGCGCCGCGGAAATGCCTTAAAGGACTGCCGCAACAATCCCAGGTCGGGAACCGCCTCCACCAGGAGATAGATAATCGCCCCCAGGGCGCCGCCAAAAATGATGATGAAGATCCACCAGGTATCCGGCCGGCGGCGGATGAAGTGCACAATCGCCAGCGCCTGAAGGATGATCCCCCAGGAAAAGAAGTAGAAAATCGAACCCATCTTGAACGAACTGCTTGAACTATAGCATGTTGCGACCGGAGAACCCTGCTCGTCTCGGCGGCGAAGTCCCAGTAATTCACAGAGAATGGGGTTGATACAAGCATAGCCGGCCGACTCTGCTCTGCTAAAATTTGAATGGTGAACCCGCCCTTCCGCTTGCTGGCCGTCGATATTGACGGCACCCTGCTGAACAGCCAGTTCCAGATCCCTCTGGCCAACCTCGATGCCCTTCGCCGGGCACACGAATCAGGCGTAGAAATCATCCTGGTCACCGGGCGGCGGCACACGTTTGCCCTCCCGATCGCCGAGCAACTGGGCTTTAACCTCTGGCTGATCAGCTCCAATGGGGCAGTAACCAGGTCCTTGGGCGGCGAACTGTTCCATCGCGACCTTCTCCCGCTGGCTACGGCGCGTGAATTGTGCGCCGCCATGCGCGAATTCCGGGGCAACACCGTTCTTACCTTTGACACCGAATCCAAGGGTGCTCTGGTGCTGGAGCGCATGGACGAGCTCAGCGGCAGCATCCAGCGCTGGTTAGAAAAGAACATGCAATTCATTGATTTTGTGGTTCCTATCGAAAAAGCCCTGGTCACTGATCCGGTGCAGGCCATGTTCTGCGGCACCATTGAGCACATGCGCGGTGCGCTTCAGACTTTGGCGAATTGCGGCCTGTCAGACCGCATCACCGTATTGCGAACCGAGTACCCCCCGCGCGACCTCTGTATCGTAGACGTCCTAAACCAGGGCTGTTCCAAGGGGCATGCGGTAGAGCGCTGGGCTAACTATCGCGGTATTCCCCGGGAGCAGGTCATGGCCATCGGTGATAACTACAATGATATTGAAATGCTTGAGTTTGCCGGTATCCCGGTTATCATGGGAAATGCCTCGGCAGAGTTGCGCGGCAGAGGCTGGCTGGTCACCGCTCAGCATGATGACGCGGGCGTGGCGGCAGCGATCGAACAGGTGCTAAGCGGCGTAAAAACAGGAGCTTAGCGAGAATTTTGGCGTTCAGCTATGGGCTTGGGAGCGAAATGTTCGGGGCTGGTGCTGTTGATCGGACTAGCAGCAGGTGCAGCCTGGAGTAGCGAGATTGCGGTTCTGAACAACGGTTTTTCGATCCGTTTCGATCACCGTACGGCAGCCAGCCCTAATACCCGCCTCTATTTGGGCCCCGCCAATGATAGTTACGTAGACGTGCCCACCGCCCAAATCGTCCGCTTTGAAAAGGACAATACCCCGGCCGAGATCATTCCTAGCCCGGCGACGATTTCGGACACGGCAGCGGCCGTCAGCACAGCCAGCGCCCGCCACCAGGTTGATTCCGACTTCATCACCAGCGTGATCCACGCCGAAAGCAGCTATAACCCGCATGCGGTCTCTCCCAAGGGCGCGGAAGGACTTATGCAGCTCATGCCGGGGACGGCTTCCAAGTTGGGGGTGGAAAATCCCTTCGATCCAGCCGCCAACGTGGAGGGCGGCACACGCTACCTGCGGCAATTGCTCGATTACTACCATGGCGACATGGCCAAGACGCTGGCCGCTTACAATGCCGGTCCGCATCGGGTTGCGCGCTATCAAGGGGTGCCGCCTTACCGTGAAACGCACGCCTATGTGGCGCGGGTGATTCGCGAATATAATCGCAAAAAGCTGGCTGAACAGCGTGCGCAGGCTGCCCGCAAGAAGGCGGCAAGCCGCAACGGCAACCGCCAAACCGTATCTAATCCCGCTCGCGTACCCGGTCACCCCGTCCAGAAGCAGACCGGCACCGGTTCCTAGCTCTTCCCCGCCGGCAGGGTAGCGTTTGACCAGCCTGAGTTGGTCATTTAGTTTGGAGCTTTGCCCCTGGGCCCGGCGCCCACATGACCAAGAAGCGCATCCTCACCACTTCCGTTGTTGTAGTCGTCCTGGGCGCGCTGGTCTATCTCCAGGTAGAGCACTGGCGCTCTTTCGACTGGGCCCGTTTTCGGGCCGCCAGCCACGTCAACCTGCTGCAGATCGCCATCGCCGTGCTTTTGATTTATGCCACCTATGTGTTGCGGGCGGTGCGCTGGCAGGTTTTTCTGGAGCCAGTGTGCGGTGCCCGCATGCAGAATCTGGTTCCCGCCACCTTTATCGGTTTCGCCGGCCTGGCGCTGCTGGGACGTCCTGGCGAGTTCATCCGCCCCTACCTGATCGCCAAGAAAGAGGGAGTGACGGTCTCTTCCCAGATAGGGGTTTGGACCGTGGAGCGCATTTTCGACATCGGCGCCTTCACCGCCCTCATGGCGATCGACGTGTTCTTCTCCGCCAAGATCAAGGCCAATCCCTATGTCGGCAAGTTCCAACTTGCGGCCATAGCTCTTTGTGGGCTGGTGGCATTCATGGGAATAGCCGCGGTTATGATCCGCCGCCGCGGCCCCCAGGTAGCTGGATTCTTGCATGGGCTAACCTCGAAGGTTTCTAGCAAATTGGCGCATCATGTCGACCAGAAGGTGCGCGCCTTCGGTGATGGACTGAACACGGTGGCTGGCCCCAAGTCCTTCGTCAAACTGGTGCTGCTCTCGCTCGCCATCTGGTTTCTCATAGCGCTTGCCTATAGACAGGTAGCGCACTCCTATCCGCCGGAGCCGGGCACTAACATTGCGGAGGCGGGCCCTCCGTCGGTGGACGTTGAGACCGCTAAGCTGGCGGACCTGCCCGAATTGGCGGGGCAGCCGTTAGGGCCAGAATCCCTTGAAGAGTTGCGGCCCGCCTTGCGCGCCAAAGGCTATGGTCTGACCGAAAAAAAAGGCGAGATCTGGCTGGTGCGCAAGAGCAAGCTGATTAAGAAGGTCGGCGATCGGCCTCATCTCAGCAACATGGACGTTTCCCACGTTCTGCTGCTCATGGGTTTCAGCATGATCGGCTCCGTGGCGCAATTACCCGCGGTCGGCGGCGGTAGCCAGCTGGCCGTGATCAGCGCGCTGCAGGTGATCTACGGAATCCCGCCGGAAGCGGCCGTGAGTTGCGGAATCCTGCTTTGGCTAGTCACATTCATGGCCTGCATCCCCGTGGGCCTGTTCTTTGCTCACCGCGGGCACCTTTCCCTGCGTGAACTCTCGGCGGAAAGCCACGAAGAAGAGGCGCAAGAGGAGCAAGAGGAGCCTTCCCTGACCGGAGCCAAGCCTGCTTCGCGCCCGCAGCCTCCCGCCCCCGGAGGTTCTGGGTACGGCCACAAACGGAATCGCGATGCTTTCCCGCGCAAACCACACGAGCCATGACGGTTCCCGTCCCCTGCCTTGCTACAATCAAAGAAGGGGAGCCATGGGTTCGGGTCATCCCCGGTAACGCTGTGCAGAATCACGGTTCGGGGAATGCCGGCTAGCAAGAGCTGAAATGAAGTGTCCTTTCTGCGGCTTCGTCAACGACAAGGTGGTGGACTCCCGCGAGAGCAAGGAAGCGGAATCCATCCGCCGCCGGCGGGAGTGCCTGCAGTGCGGCAAGCGTTTCACCACCTATGAACGCATTGACGAGATTCCCTACATGGTAGTGAAGAAGGACGGCCGCAGGGAGAAATTCGAGCGGCAGAAAGTCCTCAACGGACTGTTGCGGGCTTGCGAAAAAAGGCCTGTCTCCATGGGGAAGCTGGAGCAGATTGTCAACGAGGCGGAAGCGTTTGTCATTGATTCGCCGGAGCGGGAGCGCAAGAGCAGCGAAATCGGCGAGCTCATTATGAATCGCCTGCGCAAGCTGGACAAAGTGGCGTATGTGCGCTTCGCTTCCGTGTACTTGGACTTTAAGGATGTGCAGGAATTCATGACCGAACTGAACGATCTGCTGAAGACCAAAGAAGGGGCGCCGACGCCCAAAGTGAAGGGGGGAGTGCGGGTGTGATTTGGCTGTCGGCTATTGGCCTTCCGCTGTCGGCAAAAGAGGTGGTGGCCGAGAGCCGACGACCGAAGGCCGAGAGCTGTTTTTGGCGCATCTCTATCAGAACATGTCATATCGCATCACACTAATTCCCGGCGATGGTATCGGCCCGGAAGTCACCGATGCCACAGTGCGCATCCTGGAAGCTACGGGCGTGCGCTTCGAATGGGAACGATGCAATGCCGGGCAGGAAGCCTACGAAAAATACGGCGAATACTTGCCCAAAGACTTGCTCGATTCGATTGAGCGCACCCGGGTAGCATTAAAAGGGCCGGTGACTACGCCCATCGGGGGCGGCTTTTCCA
>DATGIY010000159.1:0-2875 GCA_035295475.1 Terriglobales bacterium | reverse complement strand
GTTCCACAATACGGCGATTATCGTCATCTGAGCCTTTGTAACGAAAGCAAATAACTGAAAACGGCACCGGAGCGACCACCTCGAACCGAGAGTCGGACTGAATCTCGCGAGCGATGCGCTGAGCCCAGTCAATATGCGCGCGCAAAATCTTCTGCAGGCGCTCGCGCCCGAAATAGCGCAGGATGAACCACAACTTGAGAGCGCGGAAGCGGTGGCCCAGCGGCACGCCGTAGTCCATCAGGTGCACAGCACGGGGATCTTCCGAGGCGCGGAGGTACTCGGGGACAAGCGAGAACGCGCGGCGCAAGATGTCAGGCCGACGGGTATAGAAGGCGCTGAGATCGATATTGGTGAACAGCCACTTGTGCGGGTTCATGACCAGAGAATGAGCGCGCTCGATTCCCGCGAGGATGTGGCGGCACTCGGGCAGAATCGCGGCGGCACCAGCGTAGGCGGCATCCACGTGCAACCACAAGCCATGCTTCTCGGTCACCTCGGCAATAGCGGCTACCGGGTCCACGCTAGTTGTTGAAGTGGTCCCTACGGTGGCAACCACGCAGAAAGGCTTCTTTCCGCTAGCACGGTCCTGCTCGATGGCGGCGGCCAGAGCCTCCGGCCTCATGCGGAATTCGGCGTCAACCGGTATCTTGCGCACATTGCGCTGGCCGATTCCGGCAGCAATGGCGCCCTTTTCGATGGAAGAATGCGATTGCTCAGAAGTGTATAGCACCAGGTTGCCGGACGCGCCATTGAGGCGGGCCTCAGGATCGGCCATCTCGCGGGCGGCGCAGATGGCGTGAAAGCTGGAAATCGACGCGGTGTCGTAAATGATTCCGAACCAGTTTGCTGGCACTCCCATCCAGTCGCGCAGCCAGCCCAGGGCTACCTGCTCCAGTTCGACAAGGGCCGGGGATGTATCCCAGTGCAAGCCATTGGTGTTGAGCGCGGCGGCCAACATTTCCGCGATGATGGCAGGAGTGGACCCGGTGCAGGCAAAGTAAGCCAGAAATCCGGGATGGTTCCAGTGGGTGACCGCGGGAATGATCTTGGAATCGAAGTCGCCAAGAATGTCGGCGAAACTCTCGCCCTGCTCGGGGGCGAAACGAGGCAGCGAGTCGACCAGAGCGCCGGGTTTTATGTCTGGGACGACAGGGTAGCGGCGAATGTCCCGCAGATACCCGGCGACCCATTCGACAGCCTGATGGGCTGCGGCTTCGAAGTCGGCGACGTATTGATCCCATTGCAGAGCGGGTGGGGAAAGGTCTTCAGGAGCAGCCATGCGCAGATTGTAGTCCGGACAGGCATTACGGCGTGGCAACGGTCGCCGAGGCTGTCCAGGGCGTGTGCACGCCGGCACTTGCTGGTAAGCAGGCGGGAGATGTAAGGTGTCCCGTCCGCGAACGGGATGTGTGGCAAGCGGCACCCGGGCGCGGTAACCGCCTGAGATCGCGCCGCAAGGAGCCGCGTGGGACTGACCTACATTGACTGGATCATCATGCTGCTGTACTTCGCCTCGGTGCTGGGCATCGGGGCGGTACTCAAGCGGTACGTGAAGACCAGTACCGATTTTTTCTTGGCCGGCCGCTCCATTCCCGCCTGGATTGCGGGCCTGGCTTTTCTTTCCGCCAACCTGGGAGCGCAGGAAGTGATCGGCATGGCGGCTTCCGGCGCCAAGTACGGCATCGCCACCAGCCACTTCTACTGGATCGGCGCCATCCCGGCGATGATTTTCGTGGGCCTGTTCATGATGCCGTTTTATTACGGCTCCAAGGCGCGGTCCGTGCCCGAGTATCTGCGGCTGCGCTTTGACGAGAAGACCCGCGGCCTGAACGCCATTTCTTTCGCCGTGATGACCGTGTTCTCGTCGGGCATTTCCATGTACGCCATGGCGCGGCTGATTCAGGTGCTGCACGTGCTGGATCCGTTGTTTGACCGGCTGCACCTGGCGCGCAGCGGCATTTTCCACGTCAGCGTGATCGTTTCCGCCATCATCGTGCTGGTCTACATCTTGCTGGGCGGGCTGACCAGCGCCATTTACAACGAAGTGCTGCAATTCTTCCTGATCGTGGCCGGCTTCATCCCCCTGGTGTGGCTGGGACTGAAGAACGTGGGCGGCTGGCAGGGGTTGAGCCAAAAGCTGCCCGAAACCTTCACCCACTCCTGGATGGGTATGAGCAGCGCGCAAACCAATCCCCTGGGAGTGGACTGGTTCGGGCTAGTGGCAGGGCTGGGATTCGTGTTGTCGTTCGGCTACTGGTGCACCGATTTCCTAGTGGTGCAGCGGGCCATGGCCGCGGACTCCATGGTGGCGGCGCGACGCACGCCCCTGATTGCAGCCTTTCCCAAGATGTTCTTTCCCTTCCTGGTGATTCTGCCGGGGCTGATCGCCATTTCCCTGCCCAACATGGCGGTGCGGCTCACGGCTCCACGCACGGATCCGGTGACGGTTACGACCGCGAGATACAGTGAAGGACTGATTCCGCCCAAGATCGATCCCAACACGGGCCAGTCCCAGCGCGATCGCCAGGGCAAGGTCATCATGGATTACGACCTCGCGATTCCCAACATGCTGTTGCACTACTTCCCTACCGGCATTCTGGGGCTGGGTCTGACGGCGCTGCTGGCCAGCTTCATGTCGGGCATGGCGGGCAACGTGACCGCGTTCAACACGGTGTGGACGTATGACATTTACCAGTCCTACATCCGGCCGAATGAGAGCGACGAGCATTATCTGTGGATGGGGCGGGTGGCCACCGTTTTCGGCATAGCTTTGTCGGTGCTGGCTGCCTACGCGGCCACGCGGTTCAATAACATCATGGACATGCTGCAGCTGGTGTTCGCTTTCGTGAACGCCCCCCTGTTCGCCACTTTCCTG
>DATGIY010000158.1:0-2935 GCA_035295475.1 Terriglobales bacterium | reverse complement strand
CGAACGGTTTTACCCTGTTGCGCCAGTTGAGGACGGATCACCCCGATGTGCGCACCATCATTCTCCTCGACTCGCCCCAACGGGAGTTGGTCGTGGAGGCGTTCCGGGCCGGCGCCAAAGGAATTTTCTGCCGCATCGATCCCATCCGCGCCTTGCGCAAATGTATTTATCGCATTCATGCCGGTGAGATCTGGGCCAGCAACCGGGAAATGGAGTACGTTCTGCAAGCGCTGCGTGATACCGCTCCTTTACGCGTCATCGATGTGCAGGGTCAGACCCTGCTTCCGCGTGAACAGCAGATCGTGGAATGTATTGCCGCCGGTCTTTCCAACCGCGAGACCGGCGATCGTCTCAGGCTGAGCGAGCATACGATTAAAAACTATCTGGCCCGCATTTATCACAAATTGGGCGTCTCCAGCCGGGCAGAGGTTATCTTTTATGCTTGCACTTACCTGCAGCAGTCGCGGCCCCAAAGTGAAGCGGAAATCATTGCTGGACTCGCCGACGCTGCTCCCGATCGCGTTCGCAAACTCGCCGAGCAGGGCTTGGTGGTAGCACAGTATTTGCTTGCCAAGATGTACCGGGACGGAGAGGGTGTCGCTCAGGACTCGGCGGCTGCCTACACCTGGTTTCTGGTCGCCGAACAAACCTGCCGTGAGATCAGCCGCTGCAGTCGTAATCAGCGGGAATTGCTGCAGGCCCAGTTGGATCCAAAGCAGATGGAATCAGCGAAGGCGACCGGGCTCCAGCACGCCTCCAAGCTGCAGCAGCAGATTCAATCGGAGTTGGGGGAAAAAGAAGAAGTTTCGCTGCTCGCGGCGCCAAGCCTCAGTTCACGCAATTAGCGCGTGCCGGTCCTCGCCGTGCTGGATTCTCATTCTTTGACGGCGATACCCAGCGACTTCATCTTGCGGTACAGGTGGCTGCGTTCCAGGCCCAGCACCTCGGCCGTGCGGCTGACGTTCCCGTGGTTTTCCTCCAGCTTCTTGAGTATGTAATCGCGTTCGTAGGCGGCGCGCGCCTGATGCAGGGTGGAGGCTTCACCCGCCGGCCGCCGGCTGCCGTCGCGGTACACCAGCGGCGGGAGGTGCTTGCGTTCCAGTTTGTAGGCGGTTGGATTCATGATCACAATGCGCTCGATTACATTACGCAGTTCGCGCACGTTCCCCGGCCAGGAATACCGGGTCAACGTGTCCACAGCGTCATCCGTGATTTCTCGCGAACGGCGCCCATAGGTGGCGGAGAACTCCTTTAAAAAATAGCGGGCAAGCAGCGGAATGTCTTCCTTGCGCTCCCGTAAGGGAGGAACGTAGAAGGGAATTACGTTCAGCCGGTAAAACAGGTCCTCACGAAAATTGCCTTTGGAGATCTCCTCTTCCAGATCTTTATTGGTAGCCGCAATCACGCGGGCATCCACCGTAATAATGTCCTCGCCGCCCACCGGCGTGAAGCGCTGCTCGTCCAGCGTGCGCAGCACCTTGGACTGCGTTTTTAAACTCATATCGCCCACTTCGTCGAGAAACAATGTGCCGTCGTTGGCCTTCTGAAACTTGCCTCCCTTGTCGGCGGTGGCTCCGGGGAACGAGCCTTTGCGATGCCCGAAGAGCTCGCTTTCGATCAGATCCTCCGGTATGGCGGCGCAGTTGACTTCCACGAACATGGCCTCCTTGCGCGGGCTTTGCGCGTGAATGGCGTGCGCCACCAGTTCCTTTCCTGTGCCGGATTCGCCATAGATGAGCACCCGCCCATTGGTGGGAGCCATTAGCCCGATCTGCTGGCGCAGCGCCTTCATGGGAATGCTGTCGCCCACGATGACGCTTTTGGAGAGAAGCTGCTTCTTCAGCTCCCGATTTTCACCCCGCAAGCGCTTCGCTTCGGCCGCGTTCTTTACCAGGATGAGGGTCTTTTCCAGCGACAAAGGCTTTTCTAGGAAATCGAAAGCGCCCAGCTTAGTGGCACGCACGGCAGTTTCGATGGTGCCGTGTCCGGAGATGATGATGACTTCCGGTGCATCTTCCGATTCGCGGATCTTCTCCAGCGTCTCCAGTCCGTCCTTGCCCGGCAGCCAGATATCCAGCAGGATGACGTCGAAGGAGCGGCGGCGCAGGCTTTCCAGGCAGCTTTCGCCGCTCTCTACCGCTGTCACCTTGTAGCCCTCATCCTCGAGCACCCCCTTGAGGGACTGTCGGATACCGGCTTCGTCGTCCACGATGAGAATGTTATGCATGTTCCAGGGCAACGGACGCTACGGGTTCGGAAGCTACCGGCAATTCCAGGATAAAGCGAGCGCCTATCGGCTGATTTTCCTCCACCCGAATTGAGCCGTGGTGGTCTTCGATAATGCGGCTGACGATCGCCAGCCCCAGCCCGGTACCTCGCTTTTTTGTGGAGAAATAAGGCAGGAACAGCTTCTCCTTCAGCTCCGGGGTGACCCCTGGACCAGTATCGCCAATGATGATTTCAACCGCATCGCGGCCCGGGACGACGGAAGTGGCGATATCGATCTCCCGTACCAGGGATCCCTGCGTAGCCTCGGCGGCGTTGTCAATCAGGTTGGCCAGCGCGCGTTTCATAGCCTCTGGATCGGCGAGCACCCGTGGCAATTCCGGCGCCAGGGAAGTGCGTACATTGATCCCATCCAGCCGCCCATTGAACATCGAGAGCGTGCTCTCCACGATGCTATTGATGTTCGCTGGCTGGGGGTTGGCGGTGGGAAAACGAGCCAGGGCGGAGAATTCATCGACCAGGGTGCGCACGGTTTCCACGGCGCCGGCGATCGTCTCCGCGCAGCCGCTGATTACCGAGAGCGAAACCGAGTCCGGTGGATGTCCTCTCTCCAGATGACGCCGAATGCGCTCGGCAGATAAGGCAATCGGGGTCAGAGGATTCTTGATCTCATGCGCCACCCGGCGGGCTACTTCGCGCCAGGCCGCCT
>DATGIY010000157.1:0-3148 GCA_035295475.1 Terriglobales bacterium | reverse complement strand
GCAAGTTGCCGCCGCGCGCCAACCCGACTAACAATCTCCCTTACTAACCGCCTGCAGCTTTATTCAGCGGCTCGTTTTTCTGATTTCATTGCCAGGCTGTCGCGGGGAACCGCTTTCCCGTGCACCCAAACTGTGGTGATGGTGTCGTAGGCGTCCACGCTCTGCAGCGGCGACTTTCTTAGAAGCAGGAGATTGGCGATTTTCCCTCGCTCGATGGTTCCGTATTGCGAATCTATCTTGAACTCGCGCGCATTGCTGATGGTGGCGGCCTTCAAAATCTGCGCCAGAGACATTCCCGCCTGGTGCAGTTGCTGCATTTCCAGGTAGCCGTTCAAGCCGGGGAGATTGCCGTAGGTGGGGGCAGAGGGCGTGTCGGTACCAAAAAGAAAGTTGGCATTCTTGCTGGCCAGGTAAGCGACTACCATCCGCACCCGGCGCATGGGACCATTGTCGAGTCCCTGGAGCATCACCGCGTCAGGGGTATTGTCGTCATGCAGCTCTTTCTTGAACCACTTGCCTGCCGGCGAATTGAACCAATCCAGCATCTGCTGGGGAATTACCTTGGGGATAGCGGCCATTTTCAGGCTATCGGGATCGAAGTAAGCGCGCAGGCCCTGCAGTACCTCGATGGTGGCTTGATAACCAATTTTCTTTTGCACGATCTGGTCGAGGACGGCCTTGATCTCCGGGGGCAGTTCGGTCTGCTTGCCCAGAGCTCCCCAGTTCCACATGCCGTGCGCCAGAACATCAACGTTTCCGTCCACGCCGAATTTTTGTGCTTCGAACGAGTTGGCGTGCATCATGAGCACCAGGTTGTCCTGCGTCGCCGCTTGGCGGACCTCCGCCAGCATTTCTGGCGTGATAATCGGCAGGTTTCGGTGGCGCCCGAAGCCGCGCTCAAAGTAAGTTTTTACGCAAATACCTCCGGAGTTCTTGACCCGCGCGACGTCCGTCGCGGGCGTGTGGTCTTCTGGCTTATATTGTGGCGGGATGCTGGCGGCTTGCCGGGGATCGTAGATGAAATTGGGAAAGATCTTGAAGCGAATGGCTGGAGGCGCGAACGACATCGGGTAGCCATTGGCGAGAGGCAAGGACTGGCCGCAGTCGTAGAGATCGGGATGCAGCGGCGCGTGCCGGAAGTCGTCAATTACCTTCTGGTCGATCACCGCCAAATCCACCAGCGTGGTGTAGCCGAAGTAAAGGTAAGAGCGCGGAAGCTGGCAGAAATACTGCTTAATCATCTCGGAGTGGCTGCTGGTCTGATCAGGCATCATCATCATCCCGGGAATCGAGGCCAAGTGCACGTGGGAATCGATCAGGCCCGGAATAAGAAATTTGCCCTTTCCTGAAACTACCTTTACGCCCGCGGGTCTTCTGGCGTTCTTCTTCCGGACCACGCTCGCGATGCGATCGCCTTCGATCAGCACGCTGCCCACCCCGATGTGATCAAGGCTTTCTGGCGAGACGATGGTGACATCAGAAATCCAGGTCCGGCTTGCGGCCCCCTGCGATGCCGGCTGGGCGAAACCCATGCCGGCGAAGAACAGCATCAAGGCTGTCGTGAGTTTTCTCATCATTCGCCTTCCTGTGAAGACATTCTTTCGAGTCTCTGTTTTCCCGCCCTGCGCACACCTAGGGTGTGGTCTTGAGGTTTTTTGTCTGGTACCGGAGCGTCTTCAAATAGACGAGCCTAGGCTTCATCAGGGGTACGAAGAGAAGGTACAAGAAGTTCCGCGAACAGGAGCGGGGCGAATCAGTCGCCGAAGTGCGCCATCGTCACGGATATTATCACGGCGACCGCAGTTCCCACGAAAAACATGGGTACGAGCAGCCAGGGCAGGATCCGGCTTTTCCGTTTCCATCGGCACAGCATGTGGAACATAAACAGCAGCGGCACTCCACCGATCAACGCATGCTGGTAAGCCACGGCGGCGCCGTCGAGCGAGTTCTGCACGTCGGTGAATTGCAGGGCTCGACGGCCCAGACTGGCGAACATCGTAAGCATCCATTTGTTGCCCAGCGCAAACCACAGCAACGGCAGAATCAGCAGGCCGGCTAGCGCCAGTTTTACCGCGGCATGCCATCGCGCCACCGCGAGGAAATCCAGCACGTCCCGCACCAGGCCGCTCGGAGCTGACGGCAATGCCAGGCGAGAGCGCAGCAGGAGGAACAAGGCAAACAGCGTGCCCAGGCTGCCGATTTCTGTGGCTAAAAACAGTGGAGTGGCGTGACCGTAGATGAGTCGGGGAATTTCCAGGTCGAACAGTATGGCACCCATACCCGCCGCGGGAATTCCGAAGAAGGCGATCAGCAACGGCCAGGGTGATGAGTCATCCATGGTGTTTTGCTGGCTATGGTAGCTCTATGGGCCAAATTTGCACCTCTAACAGTAACCAGGAGTACCAGAAGTAACGTGAGGTCCAAGTAAGCTGGAGGCGCGGGCCGGAATCGAACTTGAGGTGTTTAGCAGGCGTGAGCGAGTCGCCGTAGGCGACGAGCGGGAGCCTGCTGCCGAAATCCTGAGCCGAAGGCGAAGGATCTCAGTCGCCACCCTCTTGGGTAAAGGAGGTTGGAGGCGCGGGCCGGAATCGAACCGGCGATAGAGGTTTTGCAGACCTCGGCCTTACCACTTGGCTACCGCGCCACAGGAAAAACCCCCGCCCAGGGCGAGGGTCGGTGAAGTCTGGAGCGGGAGACGGGATTTGAACCCGCGACTTCGACCTTGGCAAGGTCGCACTCTACCGCTGAGTTACTCCCGCTCGGCAGGTTCGATTATAAATGAGAGCAAAAACAGGGGCAATTCCGCCCAATTTCACTTCATCCACTGCGGATTCACGCCGATGAAAGCCGATCGCTACTGAAAATAGGGGCCTTTCCCCTCTTTAATGCCGTCCTTCCCGCTCCCACTGTTCCGTGATCTTGGCGGTGATTTGGTTGCGCACCTCCCACAGCTCTTTGTAAAAAACATGCTCCTGGCGCTGGTGCAGGACCTCAACCGGCGTACCCATGGTTCCCACCACGCCGGGGCCAATGATGCGTTGCGCCAGTTTGAGGTGGTGGAACCGGAAAATCTGCACCTGTTCGTCAAAATCCAGCAGGTGCTCGGCCACGTCGTGCAGACCGAAGTGCTTCTGGTGGTGGCGGTACA
>DATGIY010000156.1:0-17668 GCA_035295475.1 Terriglobales bacterium | reverse complement strand
GCGCACTTGAAAATCCTGAACGCCTGGTTGCAGAAGAGCTCATCGCATCGCGCCTCACGCACGACATCTACTCAAATGCGCAGCTTCAGGAAGTGATGACCGATTTCTGGCTCAATCACTTCAACATCTTCGACGGCAAAGGCGCGGACCGCTACCTGCTCACCAGCTATGAGCGCGATGTGATTCGCTCCCATGCCCTGGGAAAATTCAAGGACCTACTGCTGGCTACGGCGCAAAGTCCGGCCATGCTGTTCTACCTCGATAACTGGCTAAGTGTAGGGCCGGATTCCGATGTCGCGCGCGGCATTCCCCCGCGGCGTCCCTATGTCCGCCCTCGCCCGCGTATGGGCCCGTTTGGTCCGCGCATTGGCATGCCTTACCCGCGCCCCCAGCGGCCTACCCGGCAAAATAAGAAAAACAGTTCCGGGCTGAATGAAAACTACGCCCGCGAGTTGATGGAATTGCACACCCTCAGCGTCAATGGCGGCTATACCCAGCAGGATGTCATCGAGGTGGCCAAGGTCTTCACCGGCTGGACCATTCAGCAGCCCGCGCTGGGCGGAGGCTTCCATTTTGACGAACGCATGCACGAGCCCGGCGACAAGCTGGTGCTCGGCCATCGCATCAAGTCCGGTGGCCAAAATGAAGGGCTGAAGGTTCTGGATTTGTTCGCCCACAGTCCGGCAACCGCAAAGTTCGTTTCCACCAAGCTCGCGCAGCGCTTCGTCTCCGATAATCCTCCCCCCGCGCTGGTCGCCCGTATGCAGCGCACGTTCCTGAAAAAAGACGGCGATATCCGCGAAGTCTTGCGCACTATGTTCCACTCCCCCGAGTTCTGGGCGCCCCAGGCTTATCGTGCCAAGGTTAAGACTCCGCTGGAATTTGTTGCCTCCGCCGTGCGCGCCACCGGCGCCGATGTTCAGGATCCAGTCCCCTTGCTGCAGTTTCTGAATCGTATGGGCGAGCCTCTTTACGGCTGCCAGCCGCCCAACGGCTACTCGATGATGGCGGAGGCCTGGGTCAACTCGTCCGCCCTGCTCAATCGCATGAATTTCGCGCTGGCGCTGGCTACCGGCCGCATGCCTGGTCTGCAGGTGAGCCCGCAACAGCTGCTGGGCGAATCCCAGGTCCCGGCGGATTCGCAGCAAGTGCTCGCCCAGTTGGAAAACGATTTGCTCGACGGCGATGTCTCCGTGCAGACGCACGACACCATCAGCAAGCAGTTGGACGATCCGCGCATCACCCAGCGGCGCCTCGACGATCCCCCGCGTCCCCCCAACGTCGGGGTGATCGCCGGACTCTTGCTGGGCTCGCCGGAATTTCAGAGGAGGTAATTCGCTGCCTGGCTGTCTCCGTGAGTTAGCCGGCTGAAGCCCAGTCAGCGGGAAGCTTATGACCATTACTCGCCGCGCGTTTCTCAAGTCGGGCGCTCTTGCGGTCGTCGGTACTGCCGCCATTCCCGCCTTCTTGCGCCGTGCGGCATTTGGCGCGGAAGTGCCCGGCTCCCGCACTCGCCGCCTGGTTGTCATTTTTCAGCGTGGCGCCGCCGACGGCCTCAACATTGTGATTCCCCACGCCGAGCCTTCCTATTACGCCATGCGCCCCAGCATCGCCATTCCGCGCGGCTCGGAACTGGACCTCGACGGCTTCTTCGGCCTGCATCCCGCCATGAATTCTCTGCTGCCGCTGTTTCGCCAGCAGCGCTTGGCGATCGTCCATGCCGCCGGTTCTCCCGATAAAACCCGCTCTCATTTCGATGCCCAGGACTATATGGAGTCGGGCACCCCGGGAGTGAAATCCACGGAAGACGGCTGGCTCAACCGCAGTCTTCGCGGGTTACCGGACGATCCCGATAAACCGGCTCCGTTTCGCGCTCTCGCCCTCGGGCCCACCATGCCGCGCATTCTGTCCGGCAGCGAGCCTGCGGTGGCTATCAACAACATTAATGATTTCGGTGTTGGCGGACGCGGCCCTGCCGCGGCGCCTCTCAGCAACACTTTCGAGGCCATGTATGCGCAGTCGGTGGACGCGGTGCTGCACGGCACGGGCGAGGAAACTTTCGATGCCGTGAAAATGCTCAAAGCTGCCGACCCGCAGCGCTACGCTCCAGCCCCCGGCGCCGCCTATCCGCGGGGCCGTTTCGGCAACAGCCTGCGTCAACTGGCTCAGCTCATCGAGGCCAACATGGGCGTGCAAATCGCCTTCGCCGATATCAGCGGCTGGGACCACCACGTCAACGAAGGTTCCACCCAGGGACAACTGGCCAATGTCTTGCGCGATTTCTCCCAGTCCTTAGCAGCTTTTTGGACCGACCTGGGCGATCTCGGCGAGGATACGGTGGTCGTCACCATGTCTGAATTCGGCCGCACCGCGCGCGAAAATGGCAATCGCGGCACCGACCACGGTCATGCCAACGTGATGTTTGTGTTAGGCGGTCCGGTGCGCGGCGGGAAAGTATACGGACGATGGCCGGGCCTCCAGCCGGAGCAGCTTAACGAAGGCCGCGACCTGGCCCTGACCACCGACTTTCGCCGCGTGCTCGGAGAAATGCTCTACCGCCACTTGGGCAATCAGCAACTGGCCAGCGTATTCCCTGGTTTCGATAACCAGCCACGCGCGTTCCTCAGCCTGCTGGGCTGAAAGCCGCAAGGGCATCGTGAACTTCGAAGGTCAAGGCTGTGTAACTCGAAACTTGAAACTCGAAACTTTCTTTATGCCGCCCGCCTCCGATCCTCGTATTCCGCATACCAGGCATCCTGAATACCTTGCAGCTGCTCTTCGTTGGTGGCGTTGGGATCATCAGCAAAGGTCGGCAGGCCGGCCACAAACGTGCACAAGTCGCGCAGGCGCACCTCGCGTGGATTGATCTGCGGGTATTTATCTGCCAGGGACAGCGCAATTTCGTCTTCATCCGTCCACCACAACTGGTCCGCCATGATTGCCTCCACAATGCTTGGATGATGAAAAAGCTTCCCCCGTCGGCCGCGGCAAACTTGGCCTGCATGCTCCTGCCCGAGACTTCAACCTGCGCGAACCTGCATTGCTACTATGCTGGCCCTGTTCACTCGGGTCATGCTGTGGCAACGCCACTCAACTGAATACCCCAGGAACTAATCTGATCGGAGGTAGCAGTGTTGAAATCCATTTTTGCAGCCGCGCTTATCTGGTGTTTTGTCGGTGTGGGCAGCGCTCTCGCCGCTGACAATCAGGTACTCGCCGAAGTCAGGTTCTCCGGCGCCAGCAGCGTCGAGAAAAATGCGGGCGTCTGGGTTGACGGCCAGTACGTCGGTTATCTCAACGAACTTAAGGGAGACAAGCAGATCCTGCTCCTTCCCGGCAAGCACGATTTCGCCGTGCGCCAGGCCGGTTACAAAGACTTTAGTCAGCAAACCGTGCTTGAGCCCGGCCAGATCGTGCTCATGAAAGTCAGGCTGATGAAGGATACGACTCTCCCCCTTCCCAAAGAGACGGCTGAGTTGAAAATTTCCGTGAGGCCCAGCCGCGCCGCGGTCTTTATCGACGGCCGCTTTATCGGACATGCTGATGAATTCGACGGGCTCGGACGCGGTTTGCTGGTTACGCCGGAGAAGCACCGGGTGCGCATCGCTCTGCCCGGTTACCAGACGTTTGAAACCGATGTCATGGTTCGTCCTCACCAGAAGCTCAAGATCGAGACCGAACTTGTAAAGGGCAGCATCACGCAGGCGGGGCCACTGATCAGCGAGAAGTAGCGCAACCCACCAACGCAGAACAGCGCGGCGCTTCCCGGCGCCGCGTTTGTTTTTCCCGCCTGGTTGTCCGTCCATCACGAATTCCCCGTCCAGTCCTCACCGCGTTCCGTGACTCCCATCACAGCGGCGTGCTGCATAAAGGCTTGTAATCAAAACGCCGTCGGGCGCTGCAAAGCGCTGCCGGGCGGCGTAAATGAGGCCATTGCATGCCGCCAACCGAATCCAAACTGCCCTGTCCCTTCTGTCACGGGCAGGGAAAGTTGTCGCGGACTGAAATTGTTGCCCGCCTGGAAGATCCGGAACTGCCGGAAAAGATTGTGGCTGAACTCAATCGCTCCACGGCCGACAAAGATGAACAGGTTGTGCTGGCCGGTGGCCCCCCGAAGGGTTCCCCGGAATCGGGCGATTTTGCTGCCAAGGTCCACGGCTGGAACCGGCACGTGCTCTGGCGCCGCAGTTCCAAGGAGTAGGGCGCGGCTCTTTTACGCCCATCCAGAACAGACGAAAGGCTGCTGCCATGCCGGAAACGGAAGCGCAGGACATCAAACCGCTGCTGGAGCAGTTCAGCGATCAGCGCGCTAACCTCATCCCCATTCTGCAGGAGATTCAGGCTACCTTTTCTTACTTGCCCGAAGAAGTCTTGCGCCGCGTCGCGCGCAAACTGCGCATCCCTGTGGTCGAGGTCTATCAGGTTGCCACCTTTTATCGCTGCTTCAGCCTGACGCCGCGCGGGCGTCATTTGGTGCAGGTCTGCCTGGGAACCGCCTGCCACGTGCGCGGCGGCGATTTGGTTTTGGAACGCGCGCAGACCGAAACCGGCGCTGGTCTCACCGGCACCAGCCCCGACCTGGAATTCACGGTCGAACCGGTGCGCTGCCTGGGTTGCTGCGGTCTGGCTCCCGTCATGCGCGTCGATCGCGACACTTTCGCGCATCTGGAGCAGGCCAAAGTTCGCGGCATTCTCAACCGCTACCGCCCGCGTAAGAAGCCCGGCACTGCCGCCGCCGCTCAACCCATCGCCGCCGCGGAGAGAGGCGCTGCTCATGATTAGCGCTCCCCATCGCTTCGCCACCCTCGACGACTTGCATGATGCCCTGCGCCGGGGCCGCGATCTGCTCTACCCGGGCGAGCCCAAAATCATGGTCGGTATGGCCACTTGCGGCCAGGCCGCCGGCGCTGAAGAGGTTCTGCAGGCGGTGCGCGACGAAGTTTCCAAGGCCGGGCTGCCCTACATCGTTACCGAGACTGGCTGTATCGGCTGGTGCTCCCAGGAGCCGCTGCTTGATGTCTGTATTCCCGGCCGTCCGAGAGTAACCTACGGCCGCGTCAAGCCTGGCAGGGCGCGCGAAATTGTGCGCGCCATTCCCGAGGTCAAACGCGAGTGGGCGCTGGCCATAATGCCGGGCGACGAAAATGCCCTCAATGGGGCGCACGTCAATTATTGTGTCCCCCACGACGGTCACCTCGATGGCCTGACCGCCTACCGGGACCTGCCATTGTTCAAGCGCCAGCTGCGCATTGTGCTGCGTAATTGCGGCTTGATCAATCCTGACAGTTTGGAAGAGTACATCGCTCGCGGCGGGTACCACGCGCTCTGGCACGCGCTCCGCAAACACACGCCCGAGGAAATCCTGGCCGAGGTGAAACGCAGCGGCCTGCGGGGCCGCGGTGGCGCTGGTTTCCCGACCGGCGTGAAGTGGCAAGCGGTGCGCGACGCGCAAGGCGAGCCCAAGTACATCATCTGCAATGCCGATGAAGGTGATCCTGGCGCCTATATGGATCGCGGCGTCCTTGAGGGCGATCCTCACAATGTGCTCGAAGGCATGATCATCGGCGGCTACGCCATGGGTGCGCCGGAAGGCGTCGTTTATGTGCGCGAGGAGTATCCGCTTGCTGTGATGCGCATGAAGCAGGCCATTCGCCAGGCAGAGGACGCGGGCTTGCTGGGCCAAAACATCTTTGATTCCGGGTTCAGTTTTCAGATTCGGGTTGTAAAAGGGGCGGGCGCGTTCGTATGCGGGGAGGAAACAGCGCTCATCCGGTCGATTGAAGGGAAAGTCGGGGAGCCGCAACAGCGCCCGCCCTATCCTGCCCAGCACGGCTTGTGGGGCAAGCCCACTTGCATCAACAATGTGGAAACCTGGGCCAACATCCCGGTCATCGTGCAGCGTGGCGGTGAGTGGTTTTCAAAAATCGGCACCGAGAAGAGCAAAGGGACCAAGGTCTTCAGCCTGGTCGGCAATATCGAGAACACGGCCCTCATTGAAGTGCCCATGGGCACTACTCTGGCGGAAATTGTTTACGAAATCGGCGGGGGCATTCCGAACAGTCGCGCCTGTAAGGCCGTGCAAACCGGCGGGCCTTCAGGGGGATGTATCCCCGCCGACAAGTTCGATCTTCCCGTGGATTATGACAGCCTCACCCAGGCCGGCTCCATCATGGGTTCCGGCGGCATGATCGTCATGGACGATCACACCTGCATGGTGGACATCGCCCGCTACTTCCTCGATTTTCTGGAAGACGAGTCCTGTGGCAAATGCTTCACCTGCCGCGTGGGCACCCAGCGCTTGAAAGAGCTTGTGACCCGCATCTCCGAGGGCGAGGGCAGGGAAGAGGACTTGGAGCTGTTGCAGGACCTGGGCTGGCTGGTGCGCGAAGGCTCGCTCTGCGGCCTGGGCCAGACTGCTCCCAACCCGGTGCTCTCCACCCTGCGCTATTTCCGCAGCGAGTACCTGTCCCACATCCGCGATCACAGCTGTCCGGCGCACCGCTGCCGCGAGCTGATCACCTTTGAGATCGATCCCGTGTTGTGCAACGGTTGTGGCGCTTGTGTGCAGATTTGCAGTGGCAAGGCGATTTTGGGCGAGAAGAATAAACCGCACATTATCACCCAGGCGCAATGCACCAAGTGCGGCGCCTGTCTGGAGATGTGCAAGTTTGATGCGGTATTGGTTCACTGACACGACGATGCGGCCTTCGGTCGCGTCCGGCGTCATCCTGAGGGGTTTAGCCCCAAAAGATATCGCGTGTCGTGCCGCGCAGTTGGAATAAAGAGCTGATTATGGTCCACATCACGATCAACGGACTCCCGGTGGAAGTGGAGCGCGGAATCACGCTGCTGGACGCGGCGCGTTTCTACAATTTTCCTGTTCCCACTCTTTGCCACGAAGACGGCCTGAGTCCCTACGGAGCTTGCCGCTTGTGCCTGGTCGAAATCGGCGAAGCGCCCAGGAGCAAGCTGGTGGCCGCTTGCGGCTACCGCGTGGATGAGGGGCTGAAGGTGCGCACCAACTCGGAGCGCGTCCAGCGCGCGCGCCGTCTGCTGCTCGAGCTCTATGTGGCCACCTGCCCGCAATCGAAGCGCATTCAGGACCTCGCTTCCGAATATGGCGTTCGTCAGTGCCGTTACCAGCCCATGGACGGCCAGCCGGGCGCGCCTTGGGATCCCAAGGCTAACTGCATTCAGTGCGGCTTGTGCGTGCGCATCTGCGCCGAGCAGATGATGTCCGGCGCCATCGGCTTTGCCGGCCGCGGCAAGAGCCGCCACGTGGCTCGTCCTTTTGGCATGACCAGCGAGCAGTGCCGCCAGTGTGGCGCTTGCCTCTACGCCTGCCCCGTGTGCGAACTGCGTTGCCAGGCCTCCACCGCCGAGACCCTGCTGTGCAACGGGTGTCTGAATTTTTCCCCGGTCTGTTTCCAGAGCTACAACGATGCCATGTGCTTCCTGGAACCGTGTCACGCCTGTGAGCTGAGCGGACCCTTCCGCCACGATGTCGGAATGAAGGCCCGCGCGCCCCAGGTGCCGGCTCCGAAAGCTGCGCCATCCACAGGAGAACTGAAATGACTTATACGCGACTCAATTCATCCGCCGCCACCCTGACCAAGAACCGCACCGAGGATTCGGTCAGCCCCTTCAGCGGCATGTGCACTACTTGTGTGGACGGATGCATTGGCATGTGCGAAATCGGCAAGTCCGCCTACCGCGGTGCGGAAATGATCTACCCCCAGCCTTTCGGCATTATCACCACCGCCTCGCAGAAGGATTACCCGGTCGATTTGTCGCATTTCACCATCCTCGGCCGCGCCACCGGCGCCTGGGGCATGGAAGCCGATTCCAATCGCGCCCTTTTCCCCAACGTCGACCTCGAAGTCACTATCGGTAAGGCGCCTGGTATCCGCTACAAGCTGCCGTTCACTCTCGGCGCTATGGGCTCCACCAATGTTGCCAAGAACAACTGGCCCGGCTTGGCCGCCGGTGCTGCCATTACCGGTACCGTTATCTCCATCGGCGAAAACGTGGTGGGGATGGATATGGAGTCACGTTTCGACAACGGAAAAGTGATTTCCAGCGCCGACCTCGAGTGGCGTGTCAAATGCTTCCGCGAATGGCAGCAGGATGGCTACGGCGATGTCGCCGTGCAGGGCAACGTCGAAGACACCATGCTCGGCGTGCAGGAGTACGCCATCTCCAAGCTGGGCGTCGAGACCGTCGAGCTCAAGTGGGGACAGGGCGCCAAGGACATCGGCGGCGAAGTGAAAATCCGCGACCTGGCCAAGGCTCAGGAACTGCAGAAGCGCGGCTATGTGGTGCTGCCCAATCCCTCCAACCATGTAGTGACTGACGCCTTCAAGCGCGGCAGCTTCCATGAATTCGAGCGCCACTCCCGCGTCGGCATGGTCAGCAAGGAATCCTTCCTCGCCCGCGTGGAGCAGTTGCGCAAGGTGGGCGCCAGGCACATTTTCCTTAAGACCGGCGCTTATCGTCCCGCCGATCTCGCCCGCGCCGTGAAGTTCGCCTCCTTGGCCGAACTTGACCTGCTCACCGTGGACGCCGCCGGCGGCGGCACCGGCATGAGTCCCTGGCGCATGATGAACGAGTGGGGCGTCCCCGGCATCGAACTGCATTCTCTGCTGCGTCAGTACCTGCAGCAGCTGCAAAAAAAGGGCGCTTACATTCCCAGCGTTGCGGTGGCCGGCGGCTTCACCATGGAAGATCAGATCTTCAAGGGCTTCGCCCTGGGCGCACCCTATGTCAGCCTGATTGCCATGGCGCGCGCGCCCTTGGCCGCGGCCATGGTGGCCAAGACTATCGGCAAGGCCATGGAGCAGCAAAGCCTGCCGATCTACATCGAGCGCTTCGGCACCACGGTGGACGAGGTCTTTGTCACCGCGCCTGAATTGCGCCAGAAATTCGGTGACCGCTTCAGCAAGCTGCCCGTGGGCGCAATCGGCTTCTATACCTACTACCAGCGCCTGGCGCAGGGCTTGCGGCAATTGATGGCGGGCGCGCGCAAGTTTGGCGTCAAGTACATCGATCGCAGCGACATCGCCGCTCTTACCCCCGAGGCCAGCTCCATCAGCGGCGTGCCTCTGGTCAGTGACGTGGACCGCGAAGAAGCGGAAGCCATCCTGGCTGAATAGGAAGATCGAAGTTCACCACGGAGACACCGAGACACTGAGAGGACCAACCGCTAGCTTCTATGGTCTTTAACTCGCAAAACTGATTCGGAAATTTGCTGATCCTTTGCGCTCTCCATTAATTCGTCGATCAACATTCACATGCAGAAATCGGTTTTCTCTGTGTCTCCGTATCTCCGTGGTGGGTTGTGGTTCTCCTGACTACTGGCTTCCCGCCGCCATTCCCGGTACCGCCTCTCCTGGTGCCGCCACGGCCACCGTGGGGCTGCCCACCGGTATCTGCGTGCGCTGATACCACGCCGTCTCGCCCGCCCGCTGCCACAACCGCGTGCCCAGCCACACCAGCATCCAGATCTCCAGCACAATGAAAGCTAGGCCTGTGTCGCCGGACGGAACTTTGGTCCAGATCCACAGCAGCACTGCCATGCCCACAAACGCCGCCAGGCTGGGCACCAGGTAGAGCGGAAACACGCCGTTAAAATTGCCGAACGTCATTCCCCAGGCGCGCTTCAGCGCCCGTCGCATGGCGCGTTCGCCGGTGGCCACGGCGTGCACCTGCGCCACGTCAAACCACAGCCGCAGGCACATGGCGATAAACCAAATCACCACCGCGCCCGCTACATCTACCCAGAAGCCCAGCTTTTCGGGAGCGGCATTGTCGGAAAGATTGCGCGACCAGTTCCGAATCGCGCTCGCCGCGATGGCCACCGGGATGAGCACGATGACGAACATGATCAGCAGCCGCACAAAGCGCCAGAAATACGCCCCGCTGGCCTGGAAAAAGTCGGCCGTGGAGATTTTGTAAGGCGAGCGATACGCCTCGAGGATCCCTCCGGTCACAAACAGCACGAACAGGAAGAATAGGATTGCGAAAGCGGCAATTCCCGGGCTGGCGCTGCCGAACCCGACCCCCGGCTGCATGCCCAGCTCGATGTAACGCCCTAGGTTGAAGCCGTGGTAGAGCTGGTCGGCGGCCAGGCTGTGGTCGAGCACCCCCGCCCAGCGCCCCACTACCGGAAAAACGGACAGGTGCCCAAGCGCCAGGTTGACTACGAACAGCCACCATAAAATGCGCTGGTGCCGCCATACCCGCGAACAACCGTCAGAAAGAAATCCTTTTTCCATGGAAAACACCCAAACCAGCTCACTAGCTTTCTAGCTGTCTGGCTCCTAGCCATGAGCCTTGGTACTCGGTACCCGGTACTTACACTAGCCACGCCAGCAGCTGCGCGCACCACTGCGCAACGATCGTCCAATACGCCGCCAGCTTGTGGTGCGCCACGTCATTCGCTTCCCGCGTCTTGCTGTTGTTGAAGAAATCCTTGTCCAGCCAGGCCTGATGCTCGGGATCGATCTCCGCCGAAACAATGCGCGCCTTCTTGTCGTATTGATATCGCACCCAGCGATCGCGCCCATCCCAGTGCTCGGTCACTGACTCGCCGTTGTCGAACTTCACTTGCACATTCACCGGGAAGATGAAATCTCCTTTGCGGTGCACCAGCACCGTGCTGTGATAAAGCGTCTCGCCCTTTTTGGCCTTAGGCGGCTTTTTCTGATACCAGTCTTCCCGGCCGGAGTGCACGCCCAGGATTTCATAGTCCATCACCTGCGTGCCATACACCGCCTGCTGGAAGTACCAGCCCAGATCCTTGCCTGAAACCTCCTCCACCGTCTTCAGAAAATCCTGCGGCATCGGATGGGTGAAGCGATAACGCATGAAATAGGTGCGCAGCGCCCGCTGCATGGTTTTTTCGCCAACCACCTTCTCCAGCGTCAGCAGCACAGTGGCCGTCTTCCCATAAGTGATGGCGCCATAGGCGCTGCTGTTCATATACTGCCAGCCAAAACGCATCATGGGATCATCGCTGGCCGACGGCATGTACATGATGCGCTGGTAGTCGCTCTCCCCCAGGTGGGCGCCCAGCAGGTTCAGAATCGAGGTGTCTTTGCCGTACAGCGAGTCCATGATCTTTACTTCCGTATAGCTGTTGATGCCCTCGTCCATCCACGCATTCTCGAATTCGTTGGTAGCAACCATGCCGTACCAGTACTGGTGTCCGAATTCATGTTCGGTGACCAGTTCCGGCATGAGCACGCCCTTGGGCACCCACCATGTGGTGTCGGCGGTGAACAGCGTGGGATACTCCATGCCCCCGGCCTGCAAGCCGCCATGCGGCGGGTCCACCAGCGTGATCTGCTTGTAAGGATACGGCCCGTACCACTTGTCGAAGCGGTCCAGCGTTCCCTTGAGCGCGTGCAGATAGCGGGGAGCGCTGTCCATGTGTCCCGGTTGCACCAGCATGCGAATCTTCACCGGCCCCATGCTGCCCTGAAAGGTGTCCATCACCACCCGGTATTCCGGCTCCGCCGTCCAGGCAAAATCGTGGATGTCCTCCCCGTAAAAGCTCACCGTCTTTGTGCCATCAGGATTGTTGACGCTGGAAACTTCCACTCCGCTCGCCCCCAACACCTCGTTCTGCGGCAGCGTGAGCTTGACTTCAAACGTGCCGAACTCGGCGAAGAATTCGGTGGTGCGGTGGAACTGGTGACAGTTCCAGGCGCCCTGCCACCACACGCCAACTTTAGGAAACCATTGCGCCCCCATGATGAAGTCGCGCTTGTAGCCGGTGCGGGCCAGCACTTCCGGCAACTGGTCGTGAAATACGATCTTGAACTGCACCACGCCATTGGGCGGCACCGGCTTGGGCAGCTTCACCTGAAACACGGTACGGTCGTTGGCGTTGCCGTCATCGGGCGAAATGAACCGCATTTGCGAAGTCAGGTCGCCCATCCCCGCTACTTCCAGCGATTTCACTTCCTCAGCGCCGTAGTATTTCTCTTTCCACTGGAAATCAGGGCTGTACAGATGCGATTCGCTGATGAACGTGGACTTCGGCTGAAAAGCGTTCAGGTACAGGTGAAAGGGAAACGTGTCCTGCGGCTGGCCCGTGAAATTGTGCCAGGTGAGCACCTCGGTGGCATCGATGGTGTGTTTTTGCGGGTTCACACGCGCGTCGATGTTGTAATCCAGCCAGCGCTGCGAAAGCGGCTTGTCGGAAAGCGTGGCTGAGGGCGTGGGCTGTGCGGCAGAGAGCGTTCCCAGGCACGCAGCCATGGCCAACACATTCGCTAAACACCGCAGTCGGCGAGCCTGAGTCATGCTGCCACCTCCCTGAAGCACTGCTGACGAGCCCAGCAGCTTACAACAATCGCCCGCCGCCTGGGAAACCGGGGAACCTGCGCCGTTCTTTGCCCGCGTCCATAACCGTCTTAGAATATCTGGCAAACCAGCTCCCCACGGAAATTCAGGAAACTGAGGAATCATGATGGAAGACTGTCGATTGACCATTGCTATTCGGCCGCGGCGGCCTTCCCGCCTTCCGTCATCATTCTTCAAGCTTCGATCCTCTCCTCTGTGTCTCTGTTTTTCTGTAGTGATAACGCTTTTGCCGTGCCTCGCGGCGGCCCAAGCCCAGGAGAAGGCTCCGCCGGTGCGGGTCAATGTCCTCAATGTCTGCGCTCCTGGTCCGGCAGCACAGAAGGAAATTGCCGCCGCCCTGGCCCGCATCCCGCCCAAACCTCGCTGGGGCTCCGATTTCGAAGTAGCTCGCGGCCGTACCACGCTCTCCCAGGATGCTGCCGCTGCCCTGACGGGTAAGCGCGTCGCCGTCGCTGGCCCCATCTCGGATTGGGTGCGCATTCGCCGTGAGTTTCCCGCTTCTTCGCCCTTTGTCAACGCCTTGTATTCCTTCAGCGTCGATAAGCAGGACATGGCGGAAACCCTGGTGTTTGCTGTGCGCGATCCCAAGGATCTGCTGCAGGTTTCCATCAGCGAAACCGTGTCCGCGGTGACCACTCCCGCCGTCGCCCTCGCCGCCGGTACTCCTCCCGACCACATTCGCCTGGAACGCTTCGGTAAGTCTTCCGTGGTCTTGGCGCGCTGTACTAGCGCCCCGAATGCGCCGCACATTGACCAGAGCGCCTATGAACCCTTATTTACTCAGGCTGCGTCCATCCTGGCCACCTACCGCCAGTCGCTGAATGTGCGTCATACTATTCCCGAAGAACTGACCCGCTTGCGGCAAGCGGCGCCGGCAGCTCACCCTCCTAAAAATTAGGCAAACTCCAGGGGCCCGTCTTTGAAAGGGATGTCCTTCAGACCATCCCCATGTACAGCAAATTCTCGGCTTCAGCCGCTGAGGGATCCCCGATTGCTTAAACAGAATCTCTTTCTCGTTCCCAACTCCGCGCTGTTCGCTGCCTCACTGGGTTGGCGCTGCCCTGTTTGGAACCGGTCCTCGTTCGGGAAACACTTTGGGCTTCTGTCGCCCGAGTTCCCGCTCCCGCTAGTTCCAGCCCGCCCTAAGATCAAGAGGCAAGCGGCCCTTGTGCGCCGGGCGCCCTGCTCCCGCCGGAGACCGCCTCGGCGCAGCCGCGCAATCACATGTCGGAACCGTCTACGCTTCCCGCTCCCGCTTCGGCTTCGGAGCAAAGCCTGCGGGCTGCTTTGCAGCGGGCGCAGCAGGCCTTGCGCGCCGAACGCGCCTTGTCCCGCGCCTTTCTCGACAGTCTGCCGGTTCTCTTTGTTCTAGTGGATCAGAGCGGAAACTTCCTGCGCTGGAACAACCGGGTCGAGCAGGTCCTGCACTACTCCCCCGCGGAACTGACCTCCATCACCGCCTTGGATACTATCGTCGAGGAAGGCCGCGAACTGATGCGCGACAAACTGGCGGAAGCGGCTAGCAGCGGAATTTCCCTGCTGGAAACTGCCCTGCTGACCAAGGAGGGCGCCAGCATTCCTTACTGCCTGACCTCAGCTCCCGTTGTAGTGGAAGGCAAAGCTTGCATAGTCGGCGTGGGTATCGACATCTCCCAGCGCAAGGCCGCCGAACAGCAATTGCGCGAGTCCGAGGCTCGCTATCGTCTGCTGTTCGAGCGCAGCCTGGCCGGCATTTTCCGTTACCAAATGGACAAAGGTGTGGTGGATTGCAATGAGAGTGCCGTCCGCATCCTGGGCTATGCGTCGCCCCAGGAATTCGTCGGGCGCAATGCGACCGATATTTTTGCGCGGGTCGAGGACTTTGAGCTGGCCAACAAAATACTGGCGGAAAAAGGTGAGCTCACCAATTTTGAAGTCCAGCTTCGTCATAAAAGCAACGCCAGCGTCTGGGCGCTGGAGAATGTCACCGTTACCGAGCGCAGGGATGGCCAGCCCTATGTTCTGGAGGGTAGTTGTGTTGACATCAGCGAGCGCAAGCGCGCCGAGGCTGCCCTGCGCATCTCCGAGCAGCGCATCGCTCTCAAAAACCGCATTGCCAACATCTGCCTCACCCTACCCGACGATCAGATGTATGCCGAGGTTCTCAACGTGGTTCTCGAAGCCCTTTCCAGCTCCCAGGGAGTGTTTGGCTACATTGATGAAGACGGCATTTTGGTCGTCCCCTCTCTGACCCGCGATGCCTGGGAAAGATGTGCGGTGCCCAATAAGAGCTTGCGTTTTCCCCGCGCAGCCTGGGGCGGGATCTGGGGGCGCAGCCTGGTGGAAAGGAAATCTTTCTGCTGCAATCAGCCAGGGAAAGTGCCGGCCGGGCATGTACCCATCACCCGGTGTCTCAGTGTTCCCCTTCTGCACCATGATGCTCTTGTCGGCTTGCTTCTGGTCGCCAACAAGGCTCTCGATTACGCTCCATCCGACCTGGAGCTGTTACACCGCATTGCGGATTTTCTCGCCCCTGTCCTGCATGCCCGCCTGCAGCGCGATGCCCAGGAGCGTGCCCGCAGGCGCGCGGAAGCCGAGCTCACTCAGGCCAAGGAAGCTGCCGAGGCCGCCAACCGCGCCAAGAGCGAATTTCTGGCCAATATGAGCCATGAAATCCGTACCCCACTCAGCGGTGTTCTGGGCATGACCGATTTGGCCCTGGACACCGAGCTTACCTCCGAACAGCGCGAGTACCTGGTCATGGCCAAGCAATCGGGGGAGCTGCTGCTCAGCGTCATCAACGACATCCTTGATTTTTCCAAAGTCGAATCGGGCAAGCTGGATCTGGAGTCCATCGATTTCGATCTGCACGATTGTGTCGCCCAGGAAATGAGTTCCTTGGCCTTGCGGGCCCACGGTAAAGGGCTGGAACTCGCCTATCGCATCGCACCAGAAATTCCCCCTCATTTGATTGGCGATCCCGGACGCCTGCGGCAGGTTCTGCTCAACCTGGCGGGCAACGCCATTAAGTTCACCGAGCACGGCCAGGTAGTGGTGTATGTGGATCGGGAATCGGGCGATCCGCCGTCCATCGAACTCCATGTCCGCGTGCTCGATAGCGGGATAGGTATCCCCCCGGACAAACGGGACCTGCTTTTCCAGGCTTTTTCTCAGGTTGACAGCAGCATTAGCCGTAAGTTTGGCGGCACTGGGTTGGGATTGGCCATTTGCGGCCGTCTGGTGTCTTTGATGGGAGGCCGCATCTGGCTGGAAAGCACGCAAGGTGTCGGTAGCACCTTCCATTTCACGGCGCGATTTGGCATTGCGGCTTCTCCGTCACCGGAGCTGCCGACTGCGGACCTGCGCCAGCTACCTATTCTCATCGTGGACGATAATCCTGTTGCTCGGCAAATTCTTAGCGAATACACCGCCGCCTGGGGCATGTGTTCGCTGGCCGTTGAAAACAGCCAGTCCGCGCTGGAGGCGATGCGCCGCGCGCACAGCGCCGGCGCCCGCTTCCAGGTGCTCCTTATTGATCGCCGCATGCCTGGCGTTGATGGTTTTGCCTTGGCCGAAAAAGTGCTGCGCGATCCCGAACTGGCCCGCCCCATCGTCATGATGCTCACTTCCGATGGCCAGCGCGGCGATGGCGCCCGTTGCCGGCAGATGGGCATCGATGCCTATTTCGTCAAACCGGTCCACCGGCCGGATCTGTTGCGCGCTTTGCGCCAGGCCCTGGGCCGCGAACCCGGCTGCTCGCCTGGGCTTATTACTCACCATAGCTTGCGCGAATCGCGCCGCCGGTTGGCCGTGCTGGTGGCCGACGACAATGCCGTCAATCGCACCCTCACTTTGCATTTGCTGCAGAAACTGGGACACTCAGTCACCCTGGCCAACGATGGCCAGCAGGTTCTCGAATTGCTCCAGACTCAGCATTTCGATGTGCTCTTCATGGACGTGCGCATGCCCCTGCTCGACGGCCTCTCCGCCACCGCTGAAATCCGCCGTCAGGAGCGCCAGCAGGGCGGGCACCTCCCGATTGTGGCCATGACCGCCTCCGTGCTGCCCAAAGATCGCGACCAATGCCTGAAGGCGGGTATGGACGGCTATATCTCGAAGCCTGTGGATTTTGCCGCCGTGCAGCAGGAAATCGAACGTCTCTGCGGCAACGTTCCTCCCCCATCGCCGTTCGGCGATGGAGAACCGAAAACCGGTGTTTGATGCGCAGCCTCGGCGCCTCCGCCTCACAAATTGTGTAGGGACAGCCGACCTCGGCTGTCCGGGCGAGCGCAGCTCGCCATTCCTCGCCGGCGCCATGCCGGCCTGTGATCCCCGGCTCCAGCCTGGAGAATTGAAACCAAAAAACCTTTTCACCATCTAAAATGTTCCACGTCATGAGCTCCGAGCCTCTTAATACCGCTATCATCGGCGCCGGCTGTGCCGGCTTAACCGCGGCGATCTATGCCGCTCGTGCCAATCTTAAGCCGCTGGTGTTGCAGGGCCATGAGCCCGGCGGACAGCTCTCGCTTACTACCCTGGTGGAAAATTTCCCCGGCTTTCCCGAAGGCATTCAGGGCCCGGAATTGATTGAGAACATGAAGAAACAGGCGGCCCGCTTTGGCGCCGAATTCCACACCGGGCACCTGGCGCATGCCGACCTGCGGCAGCGCCCCTTTGTCCTCGACCTGGGCAAGGACAAAATTCGTACCCGCACCTTGATCGTGGCTAGTGGCGCCTCCGCCCGCTGGCTGGGACTGCCGCACGAGCAGGCGCTCATCGGCCACGGCGTGTCTTCCTGCGCCACCTGCGACGGCTTCTTCTTTACCGGCAAGGAGGTGGCGGTGGTGGGTGGTGGCGATTCCGCCATGGAAGAAGCCCTCTTCCTCACCCGTTTCGCCACCCGCGTCAGCATCATTCACCGCCGCGAGCAGTTTCGCGCTTCCAAAATCATGTTGGAGCGTGCCCGCCAGAATGAGCGCATCCGCTTCCTTACCGATACCGTGGTGGAAGATGTCTACGATGTGGGCAAGCAGGAAGTCACCGGCCTGAAGCTGCGCAACGTCAAAACCGGAACGCTCAGCGACTTTCCTGCCAGCGCTCTCTTCCTGGCCATTGGCCACGTCCCCAACGCCGCCATGTTCGACGGCCAACTTGATAAGGATGCTGACGGCTATCTCAAGACCGAGAATTACGTCTTTACCCGCGTTCCCGGTGTTTTCGCTTGCGGCGATGTTCAGGATCGTCGCTATCGCCAGGCCATCACGGCCTCGGGCAGCGGCTGCATGGCTGCCATGGAAGTGGAGAAATTTCTGGAAGAGCA
>DATGIY010000155.1:0-3906 GCA_035295475.1 Terriglobales bacterium | reverse complement strand
ACGATCAGCATGTCGTCGGTGCGGCCCACACAGCGGAGCTTGCAGCTGCTCCGCCCGCACACGCAGGAAGTGCCCAGGATTGTAACCCGATCGCGGGTGCGAAAGCGCAGCAGAGGCACACATTCGCGGTCCAGGCTGGTGTAGACCAGTTCGCCGGAAACACCGCTTTCGATGGGCAGAACCTGGCCGGTTTCGGGATCAATGATCTCGATGTAGACATACTCCTGGCCGTTGAAGTGCATGCCGGACTGGTCCTTACACTCGGCGAAGATGATAGGGATCATGTCGGCATTCCCCAAGCCTTCCGTGACGCGGGCGTCAAATTCGCTGCTGATTTTTGCGCGCACGGCGGGAATGCCGGCACCGGGTTCGGCCCCACAAACGATCTTGCGGATGCCAAGTTCGCGCGGATCCAGACCAGCCTCGCGGCGGACCCAATCGGCAAGATAGATGGCATAGGAAGGCGTGCAGTGGAGAGCGTTGGCGCGTAAGGTCCGGGTCACGAGCACCAGCTTCTCCGAAGCGCCTGTGCCCACGGGCACGAAGGTGGCGCCAATAAACTCCAGCGCATCCTTGGCCGGCAAGCCGCCGGCGAACAGGGTCAGGCTGGCGCCATGAACGATGATGTCGGTGGGGCGAATGCCCTGGGTGTAAAAAGAGCGCGCCGTGACCCGAGTCCAAACTTCGGCATCATGGCGCGTCACCCCCACAAAGCTAGGCCGGCCGGTGGTGCCGGTGGAAGCATGGATGCGGATGAGGTCGGCCATATCGGCAGCCATGTGACGCCCCAGCGGGGGGCAGGCGGTCTGGCTGTCGCGCAGTTCCTCCTTTGTCGTGAAGGGAAATGTTTCCAGATCAGCCAGGGAACGGAAGTGCTCGCGGCGAAGCCCGGCGGCGCGGAATTTGTCCTGGTAGAAGGGCGAGCGGGCGTAAAGATAATCGAGCTGGCGGGCGAGTTTGGCCTCCTGCAGCTGGCGAAGGGCGCTGCCGTCCAGGGTTTCAATCTCGGGATTGAAGTACTCGTCCGGCGGGATGGGAGAAAACGGGCCCTGATTGACAATTGCCGGTTTGGAGCTGTTCATCCCCGACCCGTGAAAGCTAATGGTATCTGCGACCCAAAGCGACCCAGCTGAAAGCGCAATCAGTATTTCGTCCCTGGCCCATCTCCTGTTGAAAATCGCGGCTCTGCTGACCGACGCTTAGAACGAGAACTTGGCCGAGAACTGCAGCTGACGCGGATTCAGCATGGTCCTGGGCCCGCCGAAGAGCGGGTTGGGGATCGGCGGCCCTGCCAGTGGACAGCCACCCACCTGCCCGGCCGCAATCATCTGCGAAACCGTGTCCTTGTAGTGGACGGGGACAAGCCCGTTGCAGAAGTTGTAGGTTCCATACACCGAGGTCACCTCGTCCACGTTGGGCCGGTTGAACAGGTTGAAGGCATCCACCGCCGTCTGCATGGTCAGGCGTTCGGAAATCTTGGTCAGGTGGAAGGAGCGAGACAGCCTTAAATCCATAGTGCGCAGGTTATCGCCCTGATAGGTGTTTCTGGCGGCGTTGCCCACGCGATCGGTGACGGGATTGGTGTCGCCGTTGGCGTCGAAACCGACGAACAGGGTAAAGGGCCGGGGCGACTGCACGGTCACGATGCTGCTGAACTCGAAGTTGCGCAGAAATGTGTTCTGGGGTCCATCCACGGTGAAGTTGCCCACAAAGCGATGACGCACATCCTGGTTGGAGGTGGCGCGCTCCAGGTCGCGGCGGTACAGGTCCTGAGGCGTGCTCACGAAGGTGGTGAAGGTGCCGTCGTCGAGAGTGTGCGAGAAGGTGTAATTGGCGTCGAGGGTGACGTAGTGGCCGGCCCGCTTATTCACCTGCAGAGTCATGCCGTGATACACGGAGTTGCCGCTGTTATCGGTGAAGTACAGCAAGCCCGCGGGGTAACGCACGCCATTGTTGAAGTAGTCCTTACCAACAGGCCAGTCCGGCGGAGGAGTTCCGCCGTGGGGACAGGTGTAGGGTCCGCTGGAAATTCCCGACACCGGGCATACGTTCAGGTTTTCCGCCCGCACCAGGTGGTGGGCGGCGACGAAAATGTAGCCCGCACCCACCGTGAAGCCGCCGCCGATTTCGCGGTCAATTTCCAGATTGGCTTGTTCGGAATAGGGGATGGGGCTGCGGTGATCCACCAGGCCATCGCCGGCGGTGGTGGGCACCATAATGTTTTCCGGGGGGACCTGGCCGGTGGCAATCAAGGCAGCCGCTGCTTGCGACGGCAAGGGCGCGCCGGGAATGGGCAGCGGCACCAGTTGATTCAGCACCCAGGTGGCGTTTTGGGCGCCCTGACGGATACCGGGAATATTGGCTCCGGGGATAATGGCGGGCCGCTGCGGCTGGGTAATGAACAGGAAGGAGAGATTGTAGCGATCGTCGAAAATGCCGAAGCCGCTGCGGATCACGGTTTTGCTGTCGGGCGAATAGGCAAATCCAATCCGCGGCTGAAAGCCATTGTAGTGGGGATCAATCTGTTTCGACAGACCAGTCTCAAAATCGTAGCGCAAGCCGTAATTGAAGGTCAGCTTGGGAGTAACGCGCCACTGGTCCTGCGCATAAAAGCCGTAATAGGCGTGATTGAGGGTCTCGGAGAAGTTCGGGGTTTCCGAGGGAAGATAAGCGTTCTGCCAATTGGTGGGAATGGGCGGGGCCAGGAAATTGGGAGGCACCGTTCCGGAACCGACGGGGTCGCCCCAGAAAACTATGGGCACGCCGGCCAGCGGATCAGCCGGGTTGGGTCCGGGAACTGCAGGAATGGGCGGAAGAAGGGCATTCTGCGGACCCAGCGCCAGTGGGCACGGACCGTCGTTGGGATTGGAGGGGACGTAAGGCAGCGGGGTTCCGTGCTGCTGGTCATAGAAGTTGGCGAAGTCCACCAGGCAGTTCATGCCCGGCAGCACGATGCGCATGGGGGTAAACCCAGGCCAAGTGACGTAATTCTGGATCTGGTTGGTGTCCACGCCGAACTTGGCCACGTGCGTGCCTTTGACCCAGGACAGCGAGTCAGAAAACTGCTCGCGATTTTCCCAGATAGCGTCGAGCACGCCGAAGTTGTGGCCGAACAGCAGCGTGTTAGGGATGTCGAGGTTGGGCTGGCCAGTCACGCCAGGGAAGTTGTAATGCCGGCGGGCAAACTGCACCAGCACATCGTTGACCAGATTATTGCGCGGGGTAGAGGTCACGGAGCCGACCAGCGACTGGTCGCGGACGAATACGTTGTGGCCGCTGCTGGGCGCGCCGATGCCGCCGCCGTCCAGCGTGCTTCCCACCAGCTGGTTCAGGTCACGCCCATCTTCGATGTTGTAGCGGATGGAAAGCTGATTGTGCGCGCTGAGCTGGTCATCCAGCTTGAGGATGCCGTAGTCGTTGTTCTTGGTCTTGAGGAGATCGAGATTCTCCGGCGCCAGTCCGAGGATGGCTTTAGCCTGGTTGATCAGCCCCAGGTCGCCGATCATGGTTTGGGGGAAGGTGGGCGACTCGCTGCGGCGCTGGCCTTCGTAGTTCATGAAAAAGAAGGTGCGGTCTTTGCGAATAGGCCCGCCCAGGCTGCCGCCAAACTGATTCTGGCGCAGAACATCGGGTTGCGGCGCGGGCTGCAGCAGCGAGCGCGCATCGGTGGCGTTGTTCTGCAGATAGTCGTAAGCGGAGCCGTGCAGAGTATTGGTGCCGGATTTGGTGACGATGTTGACGATGCCGCCCAGGGCGCGGCCATACTCGGCGCCAAAGCTGTTGTTGACTACGCGAAATTCCTGCACCGAATCCTGGGGAGGAGTGGCCCGCTGCGAGCCAGTGGCGGTGTTGATATTGTCGGCGCCATCCACCGTCACTTCATTGCTCAGGTCGCGCATGCCGGCA
>DATGIY010000154.1:0-3020 GCA_035295475.1 Terriglobales bacterium | reverse complement strand
TAACTGGGTTAGGCTAAAGCTTTCCCGGCCCTGTTTCCCCCGACCGGCTGGGATCATCTAATCACCATGCGATTTTGGCGTCAGATGTGGCGGTTTCTGGTAGCGGTGCAACTCCTGCCGGCTCTGGAGAGCGGCGAAGAGACCCTGGTAGGTGGGCAGGCGGTTCTGGAGGGCGTCATGATGCGCTCGCCGCACGCCTGGGGTATCGCGGTGCGCAAGGCTTCGGGCGAAATTGCCACCCATACGGAACCGCTGGAACGTCTTTCAGAAAAGCACAAGTGGATGGGCTGGCCGGTGGTCCGTGGCGTCATCACCCTGGGTCACGCTATGACTTTGGGCTTCCGCGCGCTGAAGTTTTCCGCCAATACCGCGCTGGGCGAAGCCCCGCAGCCGATCCCGGGCAAGAAGATCGAGTTCAGCGGCTGGCTGGCAGCCGTGAACGTCTTCATCTCCGTCGGGTTCTTCATCTTTATGTACAAGTTCTTGCCCCTGGTGGCGGCCACCGAACTGAAGAAAGTGTCGCCGGTGTTCGGGGAGCAGGTGATCTTCAACGTGGTGGACGGCGTTATTCGCATCGCCCTGTTCCTCCTATTTATTTGGGGGACATCGCTGTGGAAGGACATCCGGCGGGTTTACGAATACCACGGGGCGGAGCACAAGACGGTATTTGCCTTCGAGTCGGGCGACCCGCTCAGCATTCCGGCGGCGCAGAAATACTCCACGTTTCATCCCCGCTGCGGCACCAGCTTCCTGATGACCGTGATGCTGATCTCCATCGCCTTCTACACGGCAGTGCCGGTTTACACCTTCTGGGCCCGTTTCGCCATCCGCATTGCCCTGCTGCCGCTGATTGCCGGAGTCTCCTACGAAATCATCCGCTTCGCCGCCAAACACCGCGGCTCACTGTTTGCGCTGATGACCGCTCCCGGGCTGTGGCTGCAACGCGTGACCACACAGCCTCCCGCCGATGACCAAGTGGAGTGCGCCATCATCGCCCTGAATGAGGCCATGTCACTGGAAGCAAAGCGGGGCGGGGAGCTGGTGATCGCCTAGCCGGCGACGGCTGATGGCCCATGGTCGACGGCTGACGGCTTACGGTCGACGGCTGATGGTCGACGGCTGACGGTCGACGGTCGACAGCTGACGGTCGATGGCTTCTTGGTCCTTGCGGGACACCACTGGCAAGTGTTAATCAAGAAAAGTGAGCAGCCCGTATCAGGAGCTTCGGGCGTGGCAGCACGCGATGACGCTTGCCCGCGAGATTTATCGTTGTACTGAGAGCTTGCCCAAGCACGAGCTTTACGGCCTAACTAGCCAGGTTCGCCGAGCCGCTGTGTCAGTGGCGAGCAATATCGCCGAAGGCAAGGGACGGCGCTCGGATCGGGAGTTTCTGCATTTTCTGTTTCAGGCTCGGGGTTCTTTATTCGAACTTGAAACCCAGCTTTTGCTGGCCAAACAGCTAGAATACATTTCAGCCGCCGATTCGGCGGCTTTGCTGGAATCAGTTGCTGTGGTGGCCCGCAGTCTTACCGGCCTGATTAACAGCTTGACTGCTCAAATCACCAAGGCAAGCTGATCCAGCGCCAAAGCGGCCGTCAGCCGTCGACCGTCAGCCGTCGACCAGCGACGAGGGACCAACAGCGAACGAGAATGTTTGAACGACTAGACCAAATCGAAGCCCGCTACCAGGAACTGGAGCGCGCGCTGGCTTCGCCGGAGGTGATCTCCGATTCCGGCAGATACCAGAAGACCGCCAAGGCCCACAGCGAGCTCGCGCCCGTGGTGGAGAAATACCGCGAGTACAAAGACTTGCGGCGGGGTATTGAGGACAGCAAGGCGGTGCTGGCGGAGGAGAATGACGCAGAAATTCGGGCCTATGCCCAGGAAGAACTGGAAAAGCTGGAGGAACGCGCCACCCGGGCCGAAGAAGAGCTAAAAGTACTGCTGCTGCCGAAAGATCCCAACGACGAAAAGAACGTGGTTTTGGAAATTCGCGCCGGCACCGGCGGGGATGAAGCCACACTTTTTGCCGCGGAAATGTTCCGCATGTACACCCGATATGCTGAGACGCAGCGCTGGAAGGTGGAAGTGCTTTCCACTTCAGAATCCGGCGTGGGCGGGCTGAAAGAAGTGATTGCCATCATCGAAGGCGACCGGGTGTACTCGCGGCTGAAATACGAGAGCGGCGTACACCGGGTGCAGCGCGTGCCGGAGACGGAGCAGCAGGGCCGGGTACACACTTCGGCGGTCACGGTGGCGGTGCTGCCCGAGGCCGAAGATGTTGACATCAAGATTGAGGCCAAAGACCTGCGCATCGACACCTTTTGCTCGTCTGGGCCGGGCGGCCAATCCGTGAATACCACCTATTCGGCGGTGCGGGTCACGCATATCCCGACCGGAGTGGTGGTTAGCTGCCAGGACGAGAAGTCGCAGATCAAGAACCGGGAAAAAGCCATGCGCGTGCTGCGCTCCCGCCTGTATGAGATCGAGCTGCAGAAGCAGCAGGAACAGCTGGCCAAGGAGCGGCGGGCCATGGTGGGAACTGGTGATCGCAGCGAAAAAATTCGCACCTACAATTTCCCGCAGAATCGCGTGACCGACCACCGCATTGGACTCACCCTGCATCAACTGGGCGACGTGATAGACGGCAAGCTGCAGCCGATTATCGATGCCCTGGTCACTCACTATCAGGCGGAGAAGCTCAGGCAGGAGACAGGCGCAGGGGACTGAAGCGCGGGGTGGAGTGAGTCGAGTACTCAGTACCCAGTACTCGGTTCCCAGCAAAACCGGACGATCTAGACTGGGAACTGTCTACCGAGTACTGCGAACTGGTCCATGCAGCTTCGTCAAGCCATCCAAACCGCGGTTCAGCGCCTGCAGTCCGCCCACATAGGGTCGCCACAAATGAACGCGGAACTGCTGGCCATGTTTGTTCTCGGCTGCGACCGCGCCTACCTGTTTGCCCATCGGGAACGCACCCTCACTAAAGACGAAATCGCGCGCTACGACGAGGCCCTGGG
>DATGIY010000153.1:0-2649 GCA_035295475.1 Terriglobales bacterium | reverse complement strand
GCGGTGGTGGGCTATGGCCGGGCGGAAAAGTCGCAAGTGCAGCACATGGTCAGCCGGCTGTTGTGCCTGGACACGGTGCCCCAACCAGCTGATGCCGCGGACGCGCTGGCCATCGCCATTTGCCATCTGCACACGGCGGCCACGCTGGCGCGTCAGGCGGCGGCGCAAACCCAGGGAAGATGAACATGCGAATTGGTCGTCGGATCGCGATTTTCTTGGTGGCATTTTTCCCCTTCGCCCTGCTGGCCCAGGTTCCTGACCTGCATCCGCAGCGCACTTTCAGCCCGGAGCCCATCGTCAGCTTTTCCCTGGAGCTGAGCGGAGCTGTGCCTCCCTATTACTCGATTTCCGTGGAGAGCACCGGCAAAGCCGCTTACCGTTCCAGCCCCGTGCCGGGAGATATGGAAGGCGATCCCTACATCACCAAGTTCGTCATTTCCCAGCCGACGCGCACCCGGATTTTTGAGCTGGCCAAGAAGCTGCGCTATTTCAAAGGCGATTACGAATACCACAAAGGACGGCTGGCCAACACCGGCAGCAAGACCCTGTACTACACCGACGAGAAAACCAATAACTCCACCACCTACAACTACTCCAGCAACCAGGATGTGCAGGAACTCACCCGCCTTTTTCAGGGCATTTCCACCACCATGGAGTTTGGCCGCCGCTTGCAGTATTACTACGACCATCAGAAGCTGGGCCTGGATGACGAGCTGAAGCGCATGGACCAGATGGCCGAGGAAGGCAGCCTGGACGAGCTGCAGGCTGTGGCCCCTATCCTGCAGCGAATCGCCGGCGACCCTCAGGTCATGCACATCGATCAGGAACACGCCCGCCACCTGCTGCAGCTGGCCTCGGCGGGACGCCAGCATTAGCAGCCTTTGTAAAGACTGCGGCTGCTGCTGCGGGACCTGGCCGGCAACTCTGGTTGCAACCGGGGTTACAATAAGGGCGTCTAATAAGTAGAAGATTCCCTAGGAGTTCACCATGACCCAGCGAGTGAGCAAAACGCTTCTCCTGCTGGTGGTTTTTGTCTGCGGATGGTTTACGATCTCCGCCCTAGCCGACAGTCAGGTAAGAATAGTTCGCCTGAGCGACCTCGACGGCGATGTGCAGATCGACCACGGCACCGGCTACGAAAAAGCCCTGCGCAACATGCCGATCACCCAAGGCGTGAAGCTGTGGACCAAGGCTGGCGGCCTGGCGGAAGTGGAGTTTGAAGACGGCAGTACCGTCCGCCTCACCCCGGATACGATCGTGGCATTTCCGCAACTGCTGCTGCGCGATTCCGGCGTGAAGGTGAGCACCGTCGAAGTCAACCAGGGCACAGCCTACTTCAACCTTGGCAAGCAGAAAAAAGATGAATTCACGGTCCAGTTTGGGGACCGGCATGTCGCCATCAGAGATGCGGTCAGCTTCCGCATCGACCGCAATGACACGCAAGCAAAAATTGCGGTTACCAAAGGCGAACTGACCATCCAGGGCCCCTCCCATGACGTGAAGGTGGCCAAGAATCACACCCTCAGCATTGATGTAGGTGAGAACGGCACTTACGAGATCGCCAAGGGCGTGGAGCCGGGCCAGTACGACAACTGGAATCGCGAAGAGGGTCAGTTTCAGAACCAATACAACTATGGCAATGCGGCCACCAATTCCTGGCCCTACAGCTACGGTCTGGCTGATCTGAACTATTACGGCAACTACTTCTACCAGCCGGGCTGGGGTTGGTTGTGGCAGCCCTACTACGTAGGCGCGGGCTGGGATCCCTTCATGAACGGCGCCTGGTCGTGGTATCCCGGCGTTGGTTACACCTTCGTTTCCATGTACCCCTGGGGCTGGATGCCCTACCGTTACGGCAGCTGGGCCTTTGTCCCCGGCTGGGGATGGTGCTGGCAGCCGGGTGGCTTCTATGGCTGGAATGCGGCGCCGGTCATCGTCGATCCTCCGGTGGGCTTTAGAGCCCCGGCTCCTCCTCCGGTGAACACGGCGGCGAATCATCCCACGGTCCCGTCGCGCCCGGTGTCTCGCAATCCGCATTCACCGATGGTGATCGGCGGAGCGCCCCTGGGGCGCGTTGGCATCGAGGGCGGCAGGCCGGGTCGCGTCATGACCCAGGTTCCCATTCATGGCGGCGGCATGCGTCCTGGCTATGCGCAGTCCATGGGCAATCGCAGTCCCTCCATGATCAAGGGAACGATGGGTCCGCATGGCACGATGCTCGGTCCTCGCGGCTCCATCGCCCGCTCGCCGGCAATGACTGCGCCGCGTATGGGTGGGGAACCGCGGATGGGCGGCTTCGGCGGAGTGCGTTCCATGGGCACCGCCCCCGCTCCGAGTGCCCCCCATATTTCCGCTCCTCCTCCACCGCCTCCTAGTTCTCCGCACCACTGAGAAGGCGATTTCATCCCGGGCGGCCTGCGGGCCGCCCTTTTTCTTTAGCTGGACGGCTGATGCAATGTGGATGTTTGTTGCTTGACGAGCGGCAAATGACGGAAGGTGACCGATCAGGTGCTTAGCACCCGCTATTCATGTTTCCGGTGTCCCACCAGCCCCGCCTGGAAGGAACGTAAATCCAGGCGAGCCAGGCGCTTCGTCATGCCCCGTTTCAGCAGCGGGTAATGGTGCACTTCGAAGAGGTAGAAGGGAATG
>DATGIY010000152.1:0-5905 GCA_035295475.1 Terriglobales bacterium | reverse complement strand
GCAGAAATGCGCTATCTTCGACGCCGCCTAAGTCAATCATTCCCGGCGCCACACAGTTGACCGCGATCTCCGGGGCAAGCGCCTTCGCCATTACCTGGGTCAGCATGGTCAGCGCTGCTTTGGAAGCGCAATAGTGCGCGTGGGTCGCCCACGGGCGCAATCCGCCCAACGATCCCAGGTTGATGATGCGGCCGCGGCGACGCCGCAGCGTTGCTGTTGCCGCCTGCGCCATGAGAAATGGGCCGCGCGCGTTGACAGCGAACATTTCGTCCCATTGCCGCGCGCTGATCTCTTCAAAGTCCGCAGTTTCATAAACCGCGGCATTGTTAATCAGGATGTCGATGCCGCCGAATTCATCCTCCAATTTCTTAACGGTGCGGCCAATATCCTTTTCCTGGCGCACATCGCAGGGCAAAGCCAGCGCGCTCACGCCCAGCTCCCGCAATTCGTCAGCGGTTCTACGTGCCTCGCGCTGCGATTGCAGGTACGTAATCGCCACATTGGCGCCGCTTTCCGCCAGCGCCAATGCGATTTCCCGGCCGATACGGCGCGCCCCTCCCGTTACCAGCGCCACCTTCTCTCTCAGTTCGCCTGCAGCCATGGCGCGATTGTACCCGTGGGTTAGCCCTCCGGTCACTTGACGCGCATTATGGTTGCGATAGCGTACCCATGATGGGGCAGATCATAAGAATGTATCGAATTTTGCGCTGGGCTATGCTCGCTGGATTGGTGATATCCGTTTTCCTGCTGCTCAGGAGCCCAGGTCCAGTTGCCCCAACACTGGATCCTTCCCAGGTCAAGAGCAATGCGGAATCGTTCCAGCAGAAATTGGCCGAACTAGAACGGGCAAGGTTATCCAATGAGAGCGACGAGGTGCGCTTCACGGCCGCTGAGGTCAATGCCGCCATTGCGGAATCGTCCGTTCCTCAGCCGGCGCTCGAGGTGGACCGCTCCTCGCAAACCGCAGCTTCCGATCCGCCGATTCCGATCAAATCCACCCAGGTGAGCTTTGAGGACGACCTGGTGAAAGGCCAGTTCGTTGCCCAGGTGCATGGCCGGGACCTTTACATTACCGTTGCGGGGCGCCTTGGAAGCCATGATGGCTACGCTACTTTCGATCCAACCGAATTCAAAGTGGGCGACCTGAGCGTGCCGGTTTCGCTGGTCAATCCGGCTTTGCAACGCAAACTGGCGGAACCGGAAAACCGCGATAAGCTCAAGCTGCCCGATTTCGTTAAGGGATTGCGGGTAGAGGATGGCGAACTGGTGATTACGCAGTAGCTGCTACTTGGACTTGCTTTCGCGTTTGCCGCGCACCAGGTGGAGCATGGAATCCAGGGTTTCGGCCAGGTCGTCCTGACAGCGGTGAACCGATTTCTGGGCCACCTGTTCGGTATCGTGCTGGAACTTCTCCAGAGTTTCTGTGACGTGCGCCTGCAGCCGCGGCACGATCGCCTTCTCGAATTCCGACAAGCGCTCCGCGATTTCCCGCGACTTGCGCGCTGCCAGCTCTTCCAGCTGGCGCTGGCCTTCGCGGCTGCGCTGTTCGATAGGTTCGCGCGCCATCTCCACGGCCATGTGAATGCGGCCCTTGATCTCTCCGCTGGTTTCCACCACCGCGTCGTGCACCGCCTGCCGCAGCCGCCCCATCTGCTGCTCCATCCAGTCCTCGGCCTCATCCCTCTGTCGCTGCAGAGCGCCGGTTTGCGCCTCCACCCGATCTGTTTCCTTTTGCAGGCGCGTCAATAATTTTTCCAGGCTGCCGCTCGTATTCTCGGCGCGCCCCAACAGGGGTTCGAGGCAAAGACTGAATTGTTTGCGCACTTCATCCATCTGGGCGTGAATAATTTCGGCTGCCGCCTGGTCTACATCCTGGCGCAATTTACCGATGGCGTCTCCGGTAGCCCGCTCAATGTAGCCCTGCAGGCGGCCTTCCCAGCGTCCTGCCAACTCGTTCGCCCGCGCCTCAACCCAGGCTTTCTCCGCCTGACTGGCTTCTCTCTGCTTTTCCCAGAGATGCCGTTGGTGAGCGAATTCTTCCTTCAGGTGACTGTTCAGCGAGCTCCGCAATTCCTCGCTGAGTTTGCGCAGCATGGTTTCTGAGGAGCCTCGCAGAGCCCCCATGTGCTCATCCAACGCCAGTTGTATTTCTTGCTGTCGCTGCCGGCTGAGATCGTCCAGTTTTCGCTGCTGTGCGTTGACCTGATCTTCCAGACGCTTGATTTGTTCTTCTGCCTGGCCGAGGGCGCGATCCTGAATAGTATTAGCACGGCTCTCCAGCCGCCGTTCAGCCGCGCTGATGGCGGCGTCCAGGCGTGATTGCATGGCCGCGCGGTTACGCTCGCTCTCAGCTACACGCCCGGAGATTTCGATCGCTTGTTTTGCCAGCTCAGCCATTTGTTCGCGGGCCGCGGCCGCGGCGCCCCGGGCCTCTTCAACTTGTCTGGCGAATTCCAGTTGACGGCCTTCCGCCTGCGCCTGGGTTTCGCTCGCTAGTCTTTGCAGCCCTGCCGAGACACCTTCCGTGATCTGCTGGCTCGCTGCCTGAGTCATCGAGCTGACCAGGGACTGCAGCGCTTCCCGGGCATGGCACGCCTCTTCCACCTGGGCGGTTAGTTCGGCAATCTGGGACTGCAGGTGCGCGGATTTTTCCTCCACCGTCCCCCTGGCCTGAAGCAGTTCCTGCCGTTGGGTGTCCAGATCAGTGTGCAGCGTGGCGCGAAGTTCGTTGCGCACCTGCTCACCAATCTCGCGCAGGGCATCTTCCGCCTTATGCTGCGACTCCTGCATATCGCGCCGGGCTTGTTCGGACTCGCGAGCCGCCCTGGCTAACGCTTCCTCTGCGAGCTTGTCAAGCTGCACTCGCTCCGCTTGCACCGTTTGCAGGACGTTCTTCAGCTCGGACTGTCCCTTCGCAAACTGATCTTGCAGCGATTGCTGCAGCGAGTGGCTGAGTTCCTCCGCCGTCTTGCGTAACTCTGCCTCCACCGTCTCACGACTCTGCCGGCTGCTCGCGCTGGCCTCCGCCACGGTCGCCATGGCGTTTTCGGCTGCACCTTGCAACTGGCTCAGCTTCTGCAGCTCCTCTCGCAAGCGGTCGTTATCCGCTTGCATGGCCTGCCGCGCCTGGCTGAGCTCCGCCTGGGCCCTCTCAAACTGATCCCGCAGCGCTTGGCTGAGCTCTTCTGCTCTGCTGCTGAGCCGCGTTTCCGCCGCACTCTGACCCTGCTGTTCCGCTGTCTTGCCTTCCGTTACTGTCCTTGCGGCCTCGTCGGCTGTTCTCTCCAGCCTCTCTCGCAGTTCCGACCATTCTTGCCGCAAGCGCTCGTTTTCTGTCTCGGCGGTTTGCTGTGCGCGGGTGAGCTCGCCCTGCAGGCTCTGAAATTGTTCGCGCACTGACTGGACCAGAGATTGGCAGATTTCCTCCTTGAGCGCCAACACCGCGGCCTCGGATTCCTTGTGCCGGTGCTCGTCCGCATCCCGCGTGCCGGCAGCCGCTGTTTGCGCGGCCATAGCCGCTTCCAGCCGAGTTTCTAGCTCTGATACCTGCTTGCGCAGCCCGTCCAGCTGTTCGGCCGCCTGTGTCCGCAGCCGCTCCTCCGCACACCCAACCGCTTCGTTGGCGTGTTGCTCCACTGCCTGCGGCAGCAGGTGAATCAGCGATTGCATCCACTGCTGCAGCTGGCGTATCTCTTCCACCTGGGAGGCGGTAGCCACGCCGGTCTCCGCGCTGGACGCCGCCGGCGGTTCTGGCGCAGGCGCCGTATCGGAAGGCGAGGCCTCAGCCTTTTCGCCTGCTGCGCTTTCCGGTTGGATTTTTTCCTTGACGATTTCGCTCAGCACCGTGAGATGCGCTTGCAGCCTGTCCTGCAGCTGGCACAGGGAATCCAGGCGCGCTTCCGCATCCACCATCTGCTCTTTCCAGCGCTCCACTTTGGCATCCAGCTGGTCATCCAGCTGCCACATCATGTCCTGGAGGTGCTCTTCCATTTGCCGCCGCAACTCCGCCCAGTCTCGATCCCGCACGTGATACAAAGGCGCGCCGCCGGACTGGCGGCCGTTGCTGGGGGGCGCTTGCTCAGATCGCGGATGAGAATTGCCTGAATTGTTGACCGCCACCAGGGACGGGGCGATGGCTGCCTCTACCGCCACCGCGCTCTGAACGACGGCCGGTGAACTGGCGGGTGCGCCCGGATTCATGGGCGAAGCAGGTGCGGTCGCGATCACCGGCGTCCCGGCGGCCACGCTGGTTGCACCAGCACCAGCGGCCACACTGATCGCAAGTGGTGCGTTGGCTGGCTGATCGCTGCCCTCCGCCACGCTATTGGCTTTTTCCCAGTCGTGAGGCGGATTACGCACACCCCAAACATTGCCCGGCGTATCCAGTTGCAGGCCCAGCAGCCAGGCGCGTCCATCTTCGCCCAGCTTGACCACATCCACGATGCGGGCCGTGACATCTTCCTGGCCAGGCAGCAATCCCAGCTTAACCCGCGTGCCCTTGTCGAGAGGAGTATGCGCGATTAATCCGCAACCGTGGGCATTGACGGCTACGCTCTCGCAGGTCTCATCAAAAGCGACACCGCTATCGAGACTTACGACCTGGACAGGAATCTGCCACCTGATCCGGGTCGAGCGCCGCATTATGGTATGTCTGGACAATCTTCTAACCCGCGGGGAAGAGAGTAGATCTTTGGCAGGAAACAAGTTCCCGCGCCAATGTACCTTGTTAGGGCGATTGTATTTTTGCTCAAGAAATGGGCGAAGGTAACTGAAGTAATCAAGCCCTCCTAAATGCCCGCCGGCGGGACTCCTGTTCCAGGCGTAACCGTTCCGCCGAGAACACCATAGAGACAATAGCGGACGTCGTGCATGCCTGCGGGCACGGACTTCGCCAGGCAACACACTTTGGTCACCCTGTGGCAGTCCGCGCAATAATGCTTCCTCTTTCCCATTCCAAGGTCGCAATTCCGCCACAAGCTTCGGATGGCCATTGAGATACGGTTCACGTATGCTGTTTGCAAATACTGGAGCTGGTAAATGGCAACCTCCCTCGATCCCGTCCTGCGCGATCAGCTGCTCTATCGCCGCCAGACTTTACAGACATCGCTCACAGAATCGCCTTCGAGCGCGCAACTCGCAGACCTACTGCAACAGGTGGACCAGGCGCTGGAACGCATGGATCACGGGACTTACGGCCTTTGTGAGGTTTGCCATGAGAGTGTGGAAGTGGAGCGACTGGCTGCCGACCCCCTCACTTCCTTCTGCCTGGACCACCTGCCTCCTGTTGCGCAGCGTGCTTTGGAACGCGACCTGCAGCTGGCCCGACAGATTCAGGGTGGGCTGCTACCCCGGCCCGAGTCTGCTCTTGGGGGATGGCAGGTCTCCTATCACTACCAGCCAGCCGGTTTGGTTAGCGGCGATTATTGCGACCTGGTGGACGGCGGGGCGCGCGGCCTGTACTTCATGCTGGGCGACGTTTCCGGCAAAGGCATCGCCGCTGCCATGCTGATGGCCAATCTGCATGCGCTGTTCCGCGCGCTTATTTCCGGAGGCCTGGCATTGGGCGAACTCGTGAGCCAAGCCAGCCGCGCCTTTTGCGAAACCACCTTGGCTACCCACTACGCCACTTTGGTCTGCGGCCGCGCCCTGGCTTCGGGTGAGGTGGAGATCTGTAACGCCGGCCACCTTCCTCCCTTGCATATCCACGCGGGAAAGGTCACGGAATTACCCTCGACCGGTCTGCCTCTGGGCATGTTTTGCAGCCAGGAATTCACGCTTACCCGCATCAACCTGCAGGCTGGAGACGGCCTCTTGCTTTACACGGACGGATTGACGGAAGCGGAAGACGGTTCCGGAGAATTCTATGGACCGGAGCGTTTACAACGGCTGGTTGCAGGCCATTGCG
>DATGIY010000151.1:0-3625 GCA_035295475.1 Terriglobales bacterium | reverse complement strand
CTGGCCAAAGGCGCGGACCGCGCTATCCACCTGGAAGATCCTGCTTTCGTGGGACTGGATGCCATCAACACGGCCCGCGCGTTCGCCGCCGCCATTAAAGACGAGAAATTCGACTTGATCTTCACCGGTTTGCAGTCCGATGACTACGGTTACGCGCAGACGGGGGTGATTCTGGCCGAATTGCTGGGCTGGCCGCATGCCACGATCATTATGCAGATCGAAAAGGCCGACAGCGGAATCAAGGTGAAACGCGAGTTGGAAGCGGGTTATTTTCAATTTGTAGATATGCCGCTGCCGGCGGTGCTGACCATCCAGTCGGGCATCAACAAGCTGCGCTACGCCACGCTGATCGGCATCAAGCAAGCCAAAAACAAGCCGCTGCGCAAAGTTGTCCTGGCGGATGTGCAGGGTGCGCTTTCCTCCAATCTGCTGAAACTGGAGCGGCTTTATGTGCCGCAAAAGACCAAGAACACCGAAGTGCTGCAGGGGAGCGCCGGAGAAGTTGCCAAAAAGCTGACCGAGAAATTGCGCAACGAAGTGCGCGTGCTGTAAAGGCGTTTTCCGGCTTTGCCGGAAGAGAGTCACGGAGGAATGCCTGGCGGCTAAATCGCAGGCTGCCGCCATGCATCTAGGGAGAGCATGGGCTACTTTGTTAAGACGTATAAGGATCTTGGCGACCAGGCCATGGATACGCAGCGCCTGGGAGGCATTCTGCTCGCTATTGGCTGGCAGATCATCATCTTCGATTGCCTGGTGGGTGTCTGGATCTGGGTAGGATTTCGCACCGGCTCGTATTTCTGGTTCTGGTGGGTTGTAGGAACCGGAATTGTGGCCTTATTCCTGCTCTGGTTCGGCAACCATAAACGCGCAGTAGGCGAGCGCATGCTGGCGCAAAGTGTGCGCCAGTGACTGGTCATCCGTCGCGAGCTTAAGGCTACCCCGCTAGGGCCGACCTCTCGCCGGCGAGTACCCGGGCGAAAAATTACTGCTGAAAGAAAGTATGAACCTATGTCTGACACCATCCTGGTTGTCGTCGAGCAACGCGAAGGCAAACTGAACCGAGTTTCCTGGGAGACGCTGACCGCGGCGCAGGCCATTGCCGGGCAAACTGGCTGGGCTCTGGAAGCGGCGGTGGTCGGGAAGGGAATTGGCAATATCGCCGCCGAAGTCGCCGGCAAGAAAGTCGCCAAGGTTTACGCGTTGCAGTCGGACAAGCTCGAGCCGTACACACCGGACGCCTTCGCGCATGCCCTGAAGCAGTTTCTGTCGTCCCGCCAGCCCCGGCTGGTGCTTATGCCGCACACGTATCAGGTGCGCGACTTCGCTCCCAAGCTGGCGACCGCTCTGGGACGCGTGCTGATCAGCGATTGCGTTGGCTACAAGCACGAGGGCGGGCGGCTGCTTTTCACCCGCCAGATGTTCCAGGGTAAATTTGCCGCCGATGTGTCCTTCAGTGGCGAGCCGCCGTGGTTCGTGACCTTTCAGAATGGCGCTTTCCGTGGCGACAAAGTGGAAGGAGGGACCTCTGCTGCCCCGGTGGAAAATGTCGCGGCTGAAATTCCCGACGGCGTCGTTCGCAATAAGCCGCACGAGACCTTCAAGGAAGCTAAGCAGGCCGTGGATCTCACGCAGGCGGAGATCATTGTGGCCGTCGGCCGCGGCATTAAGGAACAGAAGAACATCGAATTGGCTAAGCAGCTGGCGGACGCGCTGGGCGGCGAGATTGCCGCGTCACGCCCCATTTGCGATGCCGGTTGGCTGCCCATGGACCGGCAGATCGGCTCTTCCGGACAGACGGTGGCACCGAAGCTATACCTCGCCCTGGGCATCAGCGGCGCTATTCAGCACATTGTGGGCATGAAAGGCTCGCGCACGATCGTGGCCATCAACAAGGATGCCGAGGCGCCCATCTTTGAAATCGCCGACTATGCCGCTGTCGGCAATTTGTTCGAAATCGTTCCCCCGCTGATCGAGGAAGTGAAAAAGGCTAAAACAGGAAGCTAATAAAAAGTTTCCAGTTTCAAGTTTCGAGTTTCGGCGGTGAAGCTGGCACAATATAAGAGTGTTGCCCGTGCCATGCCCTACTCCTACAAACACCTGATTGCGTGGCAAAAGGCGAAAGCACTTGCAGTAGAGCTATACGCCATCTCTCGCGGATTTCCGTTCTCAGAGCGGTATGGCCTTACAAACCAACTTCGACGGGCCGCAGTCTCTGTGGCGTCCAATATAGCTGAGGGAAAGGGGCGGCTCACGCCAGGCGAGTTTCGCCAATTTCTAGGCCATGCCCGCGGATCGCTCCTGGAAGTACAAACTCAACTGGCAATCGCGCTGGATCTCCAATACCTTTCAGCTGAGTCCTACAGAGAGGCAGAAAGGCGCAGCGATGAAGTATTGCGACTCATCAACGGATTGATTTCCGCTCTCCGCGTGACCGACTCGGCGGCAGCTCGAAACTTGAAACTGGAAACTCGAAACCAATGCTAATCTTTCGCAAACCTCTTCCGGACGTAGACCGACCGCAGATGGAGGCCGACGTGGTTGTTGTCGGCGGCGGGCCCGCCGGCATGGCCTGTGCCCTGCGGCTTTCGCAGCTGATTGACGCTCACAACGCAGTTCATCCTGACGCCCAGCTCAGTAAAGAAAACATCTACGTGCTGGAGAAGGCGCGCGAGATCGGCCAGCATTGCCTTTCCGGAGCCCTGCTCGATCCACGCTCCATGCGCGAACTGCTGCCCGGCTTCGAAAAAGAAGCGCCCATCGAAGCGGAGGTCAGCCGGGAAGCGGTTTACTTCCTAACCAGCGGATCGCAGTTGAAACTCCCCATCACTCCGCCGCCACTGCGCGACCACGGAAACTATGTCATTTCTCTCAATCGTTTTGTGAAATGGCTGGGCGGGAAAGTGGAAGAGACGGGTATTACGGTGTTCACCGGCTTCGCCGGTTCAGAGCTGCTGGTGGAAGGCGACCGCGTGATTGGCGTCCGTACCGACGACAAGGGCGTGGACAAGCAGAATCAGCCCAAATCCAATTTTGAGCCCGGCTACGACTTGAAGTCCAAGGTGGTGATTCTGGCGGAGGGCACGCGCGGCTCCCTGACCAAGCAGCTGATTGCCCGTTTTCAGCTCGACCGCGATCGTAATCCTCAGACTTATGGCCAGGGCGTGAAGGAACTTTGGGAAGTTTCGGCCGGGCGGATCCCACCCGGGCAGGTCATTTACACCATGGGTTGGCCACTGACCACGAAGGAATATGGTGGGGCATGGATTTACGGCGGCAAAGACAACATTGTTTCCCTCGGTTTCGTAACCGGACTGGACTATCCCGACCCGCGGCTCGACCCCCAGCGCGTGCTGCAGGAATTCAAACGCCATCCCCTGGTCAGCAAGCTGCTGCAAGGCGGCAAAATGATCCGCTATGGCGCTAAATCGCTGCCCTATGGCGGCTGGTGGGCCATTCCGCCGGTCAGCGGCAACGGCTGGATGATTCTGGGTGACTCCGCCGGATTTCTTAATTCACAGCGGCTCAAAGGCATTCACCTGGCCATCAAGAGCGGCATGCTAGCCGCCGAGACCGCCTTCGAGTGCTTGCAGAAAAACGATTTCTCCGCGGCAGCAACGGCTGCCTA
>DATGIY010000150.1:0-2770 GCA_035295475.1 Terriglobales bacterium | reverse complement strand
CGCCATGGCGGTCTCGGCATCGTGCAGGATCCCGGCGAAGCCCGCTTCTCCTCCATGCCGCGTAATGCCGTGCGCAACGATTCACCGCAATACGTCTTGCCGGTTCGCCAGATTGCCGGCACCGTCATCGATCTGGTTATGGATGGCAAGCCTCGCAGCAAGGAAGGCGATCAGCTCGATGCCAAATTGAACAATGAAGTGAAGATCGCCGAGTTGGATATGTCAGCCATCAAACACGAGAAACACGGAGTTCCTTCCACCTACGTCTGCCCCGAGTGCAATGGCACTTTGTGGGAGATCAGGGAGGGTGAGTTGCTGCGTTTTCGTTGTCGTGTCGGCCACGCCTACGGCTCCGAAAGCCTGATGGCCGCCAAGAACGATGAGCTGGAAGGCGCCCTATGGACCGCTCTGCGTACCTTGGAAGAAAGAGCACAGCTGCATAGCCGCCTCGCCGAGAACGCCGCGCGTGGGCGGAACCCCCGCGTAGCTGAGCACTTTCGCCTGAGTGCCGAGGACATGCACCGGCAGGCGCGCACCATTCGCGACTTGCTGCTGGAACGCGAGCAGCCCCCTCTCACCGGCACAGACGATTGATTTCAGACGAGCGCAGGATGACTCCCAAATGATTGCGTAGCTCGGCTGTCCGGGCGAGCGCAGCTCGCCTCCCTTTCAACCCAGACGTGCTGCTTCTACTCTAATAGCAGCCAGTGGGCGACCGCGTCATTATGACCAACGACGGCCGGCGTCATGCTGAGGGCCGAAGAACGATTGAGTAATTGTGTAATCGGGTAATTGTGTAATTGAACGCCGCCGCTGCTTACTTCTCCGGCGTCATGCTGAGGGCTTTTAAGCCCGAAGCATCTCGCGTGCAGCGGCGAGGGATCGGGTGATCCGCGGCGCGAACTCTATCATGCAGTGCGCCGCGTACTTTGTGGGCTCATCATGGTTTCGGCGACATTACCGATTCGTGTCCTGCGCCTTGCGCGAATGATCTGAACCCGTCGAAATACCAGCAACGCGCCCACCACCACGGCGATTGGCCGCATCAATCCCACACACGCCCGCAGCAGCAGCACGATCGTCCGAAAAGTCTCGCTATAGCTGTAAGCATACCTTCCGCCTGAATAGGCAAGGACAGCGAACAGCAAAACGGGAATAGCCGGTCTCCAATTCACAGATCCTGCCGGCGGCGACGACTGCCGAGATGTCATAGAGACGAATAGTACTGAAACCAAAAGGCGGTCACAATGGCCCTAAAAGGGAGGAAAATTATTGCACATCTTCAAGTGCCGCCTGCCATACCCGGCAATTCCCCCCATTCTGGGAGCAACGTGGTGCTGTGGTGTGACATCGCATGGGTAGCCTCTTCGTCGGGCAACTCGGCTCTGAGTAAGTTCGGAGGCGAATATGGCGACCGTACTCTGTGTCGGCGGGGAGAGCTTGCATACCCGTCAACCGCTCTTGCGAAGCGCTGGATTTGAAGTGTTGACCGCCATCGATGAATCGGCATCCCTGGCGGTGAGTCGCTGGGCGAATGTGGATGCCGTCATTCTGGACTCGCACTCGGCCATTCCCAACCTCACCCATCTGGCCGCGGAGTTGAAAAGTGGGAATCCGGCCCTTGCGGTTCTCCTGGTTACGGATTGCGGCGCGGAAGATGCCGAGCCCTCTGTGTTCGATCGCGTCATTTCCCGGCTGGACGGGCCCACAACACTGCTGTTGACCTTGCGCGAGCTGACCTCGGGAGTGATCTCCATCTCCGGAACCGCCAAAAGCTCTGCCCGCGAACTCCGCAGCAGTTCCAGGAAACTGCGCGAACGCCTGGCTGAGACCAGGCGGAACCTGCGGAACCTGCGGGAAAAGCTTTCCCGCAGAAGGTAGCCGGCAACCTCATCTATGGAAGACGCCAAAAGCGCGCAAGCAGAACTCGGTAACTGGTCACTTATTCTGGGCGAGACTGCCACCAGCCTGCGGGTGGAATCGCGGACCCTGGTGAAAAAGGCGCGAGACCTGCGCGCAAAAGCGCAGCGCCTGCGACAGCTGGCCCGCAACTCCAAAGAGAAACCATGGTCTCCTCCACAGGGAAAGAGCTAGTCGTGAATGAGGTCTGGAGTTCATTTTTCCCGACCGGGCGCTCTGGCTTCCGCGCCTGTGAGCGAGCCGCCGATCCATCAGCAGGCGTGCTGCTGAGTTTTCTGCTGTTCTGAAAAAGGGTCAGGCGATTTCAGCGTATGTCGTTGATTCTAAACTAAAGTACCTCCGTAATGTGGTACCTCTGTTACTTGTTGGCCCGGTACTCCCGCCCTAAATTCATCTTTGACCATGGCCTTCAAGTCTCTGCTTCTCTCCAAGGACCTCGACGCCGTCCAAACCTTGACTCGCCTGCTCAAGGAACTGGATATTCAGGTGGAGCCCTGCAGCGAGCCTTTCGCCGCCGCCAAGAAACTGATGGATCAGCACTTCGACGCTATTTTGGTGGATTGCGAAGATGAGCAGGGAGCGGGTTGGGTGCTGCAGAGCGCGCGCATGGCCGCGGGCAAGAAATCCGTCACCATCGCCATCGTCGGACCGCGCAGCGCCAGTCGCGGAGGCCCGAAGACGGGCGAGAATTTTGTTATTCAAAAGCCAATCGTGCTCAAGCAGGTGGAAAGCACGCTGCGCACCGCGCTCAACCTGATGGGAGATGGCGGAGCCGCACCAGGAGTAGAAAACCCGGCGAGCGCGAGCCCCGTGCCGGCCGCTCCGGCACATGCTCTGCCCCACGATGATG
>DATGIY010000149.1:0-5651 GCA_035295475.1 Terriglobales bacterium | reverse complement strand
CATCAACTGGGAGACCGGAGCAGCGAGGGCGTGGCTTTAGTCAACTTGGGAGATATTGCGACCCGGCGCGGGCATTGGCTAGAAGCACGCCAATCCTACGATTCTGCCCTGGCCATCTTCCATGCGATCGGCGATCAGAGCAGTCCCGCCTATGCCCTTATAGGCCTGGGCGAGATATACATGGCACAGGAACAATGGGAGGAAGCGCGGCAGCAGTTCACTTCCGCCCTGCAACTCCGCCAGCAGGCCGGCGAAGAAGCCAATGCAACGCAGACTCGCTTGCAACTGGCGGAGCTCGATTTCGCGCGAGGCAAACCCGCGGCCGCCGTACAAACAGAAGTGCAGCCGCTCCTCGATCAATTTCGGCAAAGGCAGGATCGGGAGGGCGAGCTGGATGCCGCCGTTCTCCTCACTCGCCTGCTGCTTGCTCAACGCAAGTTAGCCGACGCCCAGAAAACCATCCAAGCTGCGGAAATAGTGCTGCAGAAGACCCACGACCTGAGCAAGCGCGTTCATCTGGAGCTGGCAGCGGCTGAAGTGGAGAGCGCCGTCGGCAACTCGCGCGGCGCAATCAGGCAGCTGCGTGCGACTGTCGCGCAGACCGCCAAGTTGGGCCTTCTGGGGTTGGAACTGGAGGCCAGGGAGGCCCTGGGACGCGTGGAAGTTTCATCTGATGACAACACTGCAGGCCGGCGGGAACTGGCGTCCGTGGAGCGCGAAGCCAGGAGCAAAGGTTTTCAGCTGATCGCATCTCGCGCCGCCAGGGAAATCGCGGGACAGCAGCGGCAGTGACTTTCACGAGAGCTCAGAAGACTAAGAGAGGCGGGTCGGAGGACCCGCCTCTCCGTTTGTCAGACAGGTTAGTATTTTGCCGCCACTTGATTATTCTGTTTTTTGTGCTTTCTGCCAAAGAACGGGATGTGGTGCAGCGCGCCGACAATCTTGTTGCTACCCTTGCCAGCTTTCGCCTGCTGTGCGGTCTGGGCGTTAGCGGAAGGTGGCGGAACGCACGGAGTTGAACCCTGGAGGACCTGCGAAACGCTCTGAAGGCTCTGACTGGCCTTCCCCTTAAACCCTTGTTCAATCCTGTCCTTGATTTTGCCGGCGACAAAACTGGCCACGAATCCCTTATCGGCTGCGAACTGCGGGTCAGAAGTAGTGCCGCGCACAAAGAACGGAATCTGATGGGGCATGCTGGATAAACCCGGTATATGGCTGACAACCGTGCTCAGGAGGCCGCCGTCGGCCATGGCTGCGGTCACGTGAAAATTCAGCCGGTTGGCGGCGTCGATCACTCCCTTTCCGCTCAGCCCGCCGATTCCCGACAGATCGGTTTTGAAGTCGTTCACGCGAACTCCATCCGCGGCGATGCGGAAATGGCTGCTGAGACTCAGAATGAACAAGTCCGAGCCCGTGCTCAGCTTCGAGAGCACAGGAATGGAAGAGAGTCTCGAGCCGAGATTGAATCCTGCCAGATGGGCCTTGGTCATATTCACGTTGCCGCTGCTGACGAGGCGGTCCACTGGTCCTTCCAGCGCGAGGTGAGCGTCAACCGTTCCACCCTGCAGGGTCGAGCCGCCTGGCAAGGTCACACCGAAGGCGGGCAGCAGGCCCTTGATGTCGTCCAGGGCCAGGTGACTTCCCGCCAGTTTCATATGGAGCAGCGCGTCCTGGCCACGCATTTCGTAGGTGCCGGAAAGCGAGGCGTGGCTGCTGCCGGTAGAAATATCGGCCGAGCGGATGAAGCCGGCCTGCCGGTTCAGGAAATATTCGGTCACATAGCGAAAGGACAGCGGCTGGAGAGCGGCGCGCCCCGGACGCACAACCCGCAAGTGGGTGGCGTTTCCGCTGCCGGCGCTTTGCAGAACACTGCCGTTGGAAGCTAGCGTTCCCACCAGGTCGATATTGCCAGCCAGGCTCGAAGGCGCGACTAGCGCCGTATCTGCCAGACTCAAACCCTGAATTCTGACAGCTGCTTCAAAGGGGGTCTGGGCGATATTGCCGCCCTGGATCGGGCCAGCTTTACCTTCTGCATCGATGGTGGCGCCGTCGTTGGACTGGGCGCGCAGCACAAAATCCATGACTCCGTTATTGGCGGTCCTGGCCCGAAAATTCACGTGCTGGTATACGCGGCGGGCGGAGGCCGGGTCCGCGCTACCGATGATCAGGGTGGCATTGCTGATCCGAATTTTATCCAACACGAATGCCGGCACGGAGGAGGAGGTGTCGTCCGAGAAGTCGGTATCGGAAGGCGCGCTGGCGCCGCCCAGGGTGGAAAAATTCCAGGCGCCGGAAGAAGAGCGCAGCAGCGCCACCTCCGGATTCTGCAGGGTAAGAGAAGTCACGTGCAAGGAGTGGGAGAAGACGAGGGACCACAGGCTGACTCCAACCTTCAACTCTTTGGCCTGCACAAAGGGCGCCGCACTGAACGGGGGGTCATCGGCAATGGCGAGATCGCGAGCCGCGACGCCACCCGCCAGCAAGGAAACTTTCAGATCCCCTATCTGTACCTTCCGTCCCAGGGTCGATTGCAGGTACGACTCCAGGGCGGGACGCAGCTGGTCAACATTAATCAAGTGAGACAGATTGGCCAGCACTAGCATCAGAATCGCGGCCAGAGCGGTTGCCATTATGGTTGCTTTGCGCTTCATGGGGGATCTCCTTCGGTTGGGTTTCGCCAGCCTCTAACTGGCTTCACTAACTAGCGCGACGAATCCGGGAGAAAGGGGACAACGAGGCCAAAAAAAATGAGGGGCGCCGGGAGAAGTTGCCTGCTGGGGTCTTGGGCGGCGGCGAAGTCAATAAAAGGAAGGATTTTGTGACCCCTGCCCGCAGGGAATATCGCGCTGATAGATGACGGCGATATTCGATTGCCAATCAGGCAAGGAGGGCGGGAACGATGTTACGGATGATGGCTACTAACGTGGCAAACGCTTGCTGGGCAATGCTTATGTACTGCGCAGGAATGGATGCGCAGACCTCCAACACGGTCATCGCGGTGGCGACCGGTTCGAACCAGCCGGACGGCATGGTCAACGTGGCCGACGATCCTGCCGGCAATGCCGCCGCCGCTCTCCAGTTCTACGGCGGCAATTAGACCCTGCGGTTACTGGCTGGGGGGTGCGGTTGGCAGGCCCTCCGGGAAGATTTTTTGCAGGAAATCCTTATCGTTGAGAATGGGGGCGAACTTCTTCTCGAAGCTGACTTCCGCCTCAAACTGCTTGCGGAAGTTAGTATCCATCTGCTTGGCCTTTTGGAATTCCTCGAGCGAGCGCGTCTTGTCGCCCTGCAAGTAGGTCAAGAAACCGAGGCTGAGGTGGGTATCGGCGCTGTCAGGCGCGTAGTGCTCGGACTTCTCGGCGTCGGCCAGCGCTTCTTTGGATTTGCCCTGCTCCAGCAATTTATAGGAGCGGTCGCCATAGTCGTAGGCTAGGGCGTGATCGAGCAGGCGGCGCAATTCGGGAAACGGATTGGGGTTATCGTCCACATTGATATAGAGCCAGCGGGGATTGTTGGTGTTGCGGCCGCAGGTCAGGTCGGACTTGCCGCACACCACCAGCATGGAGGCCGATTGCCGGCCGCGCCGGTCGCCGCCAGCTGCATCGCCCGCCGCCAGCGCAGCGTACAGGCGCTCCGCCAGTTCACCCTGTGCGGCCGTAAAAGCCTTGCCCATGGCCTCCGGCACCTGCGGTCCCACCAGAATGTTGCCCTGGGCCGCCCAGTTCTTGCCCTTCTGACCACCAGCCCAGTGAGGGGCGTGCGGGCCGGTATAGGTTACGGCATCGCAGTTGGCATCCACGATCGCAAACTGCCGGCCATCTTTGCCGGGAAATGTATCTTCCGCGAGCAAGCGATCGGCAACTTGTTGCGCGGACAGTCCCTGGCGGAGCAAGTCGATGGCTTTGGGGCCGTAGCCCACATTCACATCCGCCTGGGTGGCCACCGCACCCACTCCCGCGCGGCCCCAGGGCACAACCGAACCGACGGAGAAATAGCGAGACGCGACCGCTACTCCCATCTGTCCGGTCGCCGGATCACAAGCCACGATGGAAAAGGTGGAAACCTTTTCGGGCACCCCCGGTTGCTCCGCCACAGCCGAAACTGTCATTAAAACTGCTGCTGCCACCGCCAGAAGTGCCTTCATTCAGCATCTCCTTTGGAAGAAAAGAAACTATCTCCTGCCGGTCAAAGGTGAAGAGGCGGAACGGCTGAAAAAGCACCATTCCGCCCCGCATTTTAGAACGTCAGCCGCAAACCGAAACGCGCGATGAACGGGTTCAGGATACCGGGATTGCCGTTCAGGTCTGCGGGCTGCAGCCACGTCGGACCGAAGGTGGAGATCTCCTGCGTCACCGTCTGCGAATTAGTGATGTTGAACAAGTCCACCATGGGCTCCAGGTTCACCCGGTCGGAAAGACGGGTGGGACGCGAGAAGCGCAGGTTGAACAGGTTCACGTCAGGCAGGCGGATGCTGCCACGATTGGCGATGCTGACCGTAATCGGACCCTGATTCAGGCCCACATCGAACACCGCCTGCGGAGGGTTGAGCACCTGAGCATCAATGGGATATCCGGTGTAGTGCTGGAAATTGGCTCCCACATTGATGTTCATGGGCAGAACGTAGGTGCTGTCGACCTTAAACACATAGGTAGCGTCGTAATCGAGAATGTTGTTCTGGGCGAAGATCAGGTTGTTGGGATTGTTGAAGTCCTCCCCAGTTCCCTGACGATACGTGCCTTTCTTACGTTGAATCGTGAAGCCGGCAAGCAGCTGCCAGTTTTTCGACATCCGCTTCTGGCCGGTGAATTCCACCGCGTTGTAGGCGTTGTTGTTCAGGTCGGGAATGTTGGTGATGACAAAATTGGCCAGACCAACCTTGGCCGGGTTGAGATTGTAGAGAGTCATGGGCTGATTGGTCAGGGGATTAAGAATCGGCGCTCCCGTAGCGGGGTCGGCGGTCACGGGCGTGTAGTCGCTGGGCAGGTTGAGCAGATTGCGCGAGGCAAACAGGTTCTTAGTGCTGCGGTGGTAGTAGTTGACGCCCACGCGCACATCGTGGAAAAGCTGCTGCTCATATCCAATATTGATCTCGCGCGAATACGGCCGCTTGAGATTGGGGTCAACATGAGTGAAGGCGCCACCTGAGGATACTTGCGGCTTGCTCGGCAACCATTCGCTCAGCTGGGGAATGCCGTCGCCGTTGGTATCGGTCCAGGGAAAGGTTTGGCTGCTGAAGCCGTTGGGATTGAGGGCTTCCGCCAGTTCCGTGCCTTCGATGACATCGAACTCATCAAACGAGGCGCGCAGCACCGAGCTTCCCTTCCCCGTGAGATCGATAGCCACGCCCAGCCGAGGCCGGAAGGTATTCCAGTTGGCCAGGTCCTGGGATTGCGGGAAGCTGCGCACCGGAAACAGCGTCGGGAAGTAGGGCGCCGGGCTGCTCTGCGGCGGGTTGAAAGTGCGGAAGTGCTGGAAGCGCAAACCCGCGTTCACCGTGATGCGCCGCGCAATGGTCCAGGAATCCTGCCCATAGGCGGCGGTTTCATGGAAGATACTCCACTGGTGGAGTGGGAAGTTGTAGGCCACCACCTGGCTGGGCAAGCCGTTCAGGTAAATAGCGTCAATGCCCTGGTTCGCGTCGTAGAAATAGC
>DATGIY010000148.1:0-2647 GCA_035295475.1 Terriglobales bacterium | reverse complement strand
CCGTGGAAGTCCCCGGCGGTACGCTCCGGACGCAGATATACAACGGCAAACCCCGGAGGCGCATCAAGAAGTTGCGGAATGTCAATACCGGAAAGCCGTTCCTGGGTTTGATCTCCTACCCCGGCCGGCGGCGCGTGATCAAGTTCGATCCGGATCCGAGTTTGAACCTGGAGTATTGCGCCGAGCTTCCGCCACCCACCATTTCGGTCGCCGCCCATCCGATCAAGAGCGACCCCGAACAGGCCGAAGCCTGGAAACTGGCGGCCGAGCTGCTACACAGCCACGTGGACACGGCCATCATGGATGAATTGCAGGCGGCCGCCGACCAATACACGGACCGGCCCGGGGCGCTGTTGCTGATGTTGCGCCGCCGCCGCGAGAGGGGCTATCGGCCTCCTACACTGGAGGCCCTGGCCTACGATCTGGCGCACTTCGGTTTCCGCTGAGTCAAACTGGAGATAGCTTTAAACGTTCTCAAACGCGCTACGCCCAGGCGGCGACAAAAGTGCAATTTGTGCGGCCCATAGTATAGTTGTGCTTCCAGAACGGCAGAGCGGCAGCGTCCTGCGCCGCGGCCAGAAAGGGCTCTGGCATCCACCGCTATTCTTTGCCATTCCCAGCCATGCAGGGGCACCCAGACGCGGCCGATACAACGGTTTCCATGACACTCTGCCGGCCGCTGCTGAAGGCAGTCAGGCATGGGCGCCAGTGCTCACGGCTTGTCCGGCGTGTTCTTCACCAGAGCACAACCCGGGCCGTGGGCTCGGTTGCCGGCACAAAAAAGAGGCTTACCCCGGGTCTTTGTCGAAGCGATCACGACCCGTCCAGCGTCATCCCTGGTACCCCGGCGCGATCAGCAGCAGCCTTGTTGGTCCCAGCGCAGCGCGCGCGTAGGCAACCGAACAAAAGTGGCGCGAAACCAGGTATAAAAAAGAAACGCAACGATTCCAATGACACCTCAGCTCGGCCGGTTGGAGCAAGGCAGCCGTTGCGCAGGTGTGCCGCAGTTTCCACCTGGCGTTCAAAGGCATGGAGCCCGACGAGATCTACGACGTCCTGATGGAGCAGCTGCTCAAGGCCGCCCACAAGTACGATCCGCACTACTCCGACAAGATGGGCCGCCTGATCGAGCTGCTGTCGAAACCCAAGACCTTGAAGACCACCTTTACCCTCAATGACATCAACCACCACCTGGACTTTGACTGCACTCGGTTTGTGCGCGTGCTGTGCCGCCATGGTTTTCTGGAATCGCTGCCGGAAGACGGCGATCTTCGCCGATATCGCCGCAAGGCGGGCGCATGGCCTCCATCAGCCGAGTACCTGCACGCCGGACCGATTGGGTTCACCTATTACCTACAGACATGGTTTAGGTATTACCTCCAAGGGCACATCGAGCACGCGCGCGCGGAACTCGAAGCCCATGAAGGTGTATATTCCCTTGATTACACGGAAGATGAGGGTGGATCTAAAGACTCCGGTAATACGCCTGTGGACCGCGATGGGGCATGGTGGAAGCGCCGCGTAGGGCATGAAAAGTCCGATCTGGACCTGAGCAATATGGATCTGGACTGGGTGGCGCATACCGAGGATCCTTTATTCAGCGGGCTCTCTCGCACTGAACGGCTGGTGTTGTATCTGGTGTTTGTACGGGAGTTTAGCTGGGAAAAGCTGGGGGATGCTTTACAGGGTATCTCAAAAAGAACCAGGACGGGCCAATTTATGCCGGCCGCTCGATCACAGCTTTGAAGCCCTCGAAGTCATTCCCCGCCGCCTGCGCCAATCCGTAGAGCTTGCTCAGCAGATCCTCGGCGCCGTGGAACTCCACACGCAAACTGTCCCGCTGCAAGAAGACACCGGAGGGGAGCCTGTCGACAGTCCGCTCGGCCGCGTCGGTCTCGACAGGAATGCGCACCGCGGCGGCAGCCCGGTGACGGCGGACCTTTTCGAGCGAATCCACCAGGCGCTGGTTGCGCCCCTGCTCGGCCACATACTCCGTTCCGGTTTCGATTGCTTCCAGTTGCCGCAGCACCGTACTACGGTCGATCAGCAGCGCCTGGCCAGTCTGGTAGGCACCGAAGAGGTGCATCAGGTCGATAGCCCGTCGCCATCCGACATGGAACAGGCCTTCGAACAAAGTCCGGTCCAAGACTGGCACATCCAAAGCCGCCACTTCTTGCCGGATCTCTGGAACTCTCAGTAACCATTGCCTTTTCGCCGCCATAGAAGCACATCACTTCCATCTACTATGTTAGTGCAAGAGGTTGCACTTACAACCGTTTTATTACTAATGATAATCGGTATTAGCAGGAGTAATCGCATGAAGACCGGTCTACCACGCAACTTCAAGGTCTTGGTGTCAAATTGACAAATGTCAGATACGGTCGAGCCGAACAAAGGGTCCAGAAAGATTTCCCGCCATTCAATCCTGGCGGTGCCACGGCCAGCCCTTACGAGGCCATAGCTAGCAAAGGTCCGATTGACGGCGAAACGGGTCAGCCCCTGATCCTGTGCAAGTAGCGTGGAGTCCTACATCGCGAGATGGCGCGCAGATGCTTTTGCACTTCGGGACAATCATTTTTCCGACGATTCATGCCGACCACCGGAGAGTCTGCGGGCCCCCACAGGCCCGCAGCCAATGCAAAGCAAT
>DATGIY010000147.1:0-9081 GCA_035295475.1 Terriglobales bacterium | reverse complement strand
AGCAGGACCACGCGCAAGCCTGCGTGAGCGGCAATCAGTTGCCGCACCAGATTTTCTCCTGGACGGGAGAAGACATGCATAGCGCTTACCACCGCCACGTCAGCCGGATTGGAAATGCCGGCTAGAATCTCTTCCGGGGTCTCGGCCCTTCCAACCAGGCAAAAGCGTGGATGGCCCTCCAGAGCCGAGGCTAAGAGCTCATTGCCCAGCAAGGTGGTGTCGGCAATGAATACTCGTATAGTCTCGGATCGTTTTCCTAATAATGAAATCGATCCGGCCATGGCACACCCAGAATTCCTTACATGAGAGGTAGGAAACGCCGGAATTCCTCAACAGGAACGGTACCGGCAACTACAAGCTGGAGCTCATCGAACCCCTAATACTCGATGGCCCGCAGGATCAAACGACTCACAGAGCCAGGATAACGCTCTTTAAAACTGCAGATGCCTGGTTTTTCCCTACGCCAACGCACTCTACCCGATGTTCAGGTTGAGAAAATGTGATCTGGCACACCACCTGCTGTGACAGGCTTTTTCGGTCCAGAAAGCGCGCCTTTCGGAGCCTGCTTTTATGAGAGGAGAACCGGAATCAGGAAGATTCTGCGCCACAAGGGATCGCTCGGGGCGTGAAAAGCGCGAGACCGGCAGGACAATCGAGGGAGGGCGTTTGAGCCGCTATGGAAGATCTTGCTTCCCACCTCCGCGGGAGATCCCAAGTTGGGGAGCAACTTAGCTCGTCCATGCCGCAACTAATTTGTTGGACGTTGTGGGAATGTGACCGTGCGCCCTTGGTCGGTAGTGCTGGTGGTTGTGTCTTCAGTATTACTCCTTAACGGTTGTGGTGGGGGTTCCGCTTCTCCCCCGCCTCAACAGGCAGAGTTGACTGTTGCGGTATCCGGCAGTGGCACGGTAACCAGCACGCCGGCGGGCATTAACTGCCCGACGACCTGCACAGCAAGCTTTGGCCCGGGCACCACAGTCACGCTTACGGCTACTGCCGCTTCAGGGTTCCAGTTCACGGGTTTCGGCGGCGCCTGCAACGGCTCTTCCTGCAAGCTGCTGCTCTCCGGCAATCAGTCCATATCGGCAACCTTCACGGCCATGCCGCCGGGCCAGCTGAGCGTAAGTATTTCAGGTAACGGCACTGTGGTCAGCACTCCCCCGGGAATCAATTGTCCCACGACTTGCAGCGCAAATTTCAGTAATGGGACAAGCGTGAGCTTAACCGCATCGCCCGCTTCTGGATATGATTTTTCCGGCTTCAGCGGTTCCTGCACCGGGATGAGCTGCCAAATCGATGTGTCCTCAAACCAAGGGTCAAAGGTCACTGCCACTTTCGCGCCTGCACAGGCCCACGATATAACCGCCATTAATCACATTATCGTTCTGCTGCAGGAGAACCGTTCCCTCGACCACTATTTCGGCCACCTTGCGGATTACTGGAAGGCGCACGGATTTCCGCAAGCGACTAACGGCACGACCTTTGACGGCGAACCCTCCGACGCCTCCAACATGGACGACTCGGGGGCAACCGTCAGCGCCTATAACCTGGGATCGGCCTGCACCGAGAATCCCAGCCCTTCCTGGAATGAGGATCACGTAGACCGCAACCGGAACGATCCCACCAATGCAGACACCGCCACCCTGGACGGATTCGTCCATACGGCGGGCAAGGATGCCGCCGGCTTTGGCTTCTACGACGTCCTCGGGCATCGCGCGATGGGGTATTTCACAGGTGACAACCAGCTGAACTACTACTACTTCATGGCTTCGAGCTTCGCCACGTCGGATCGCTGGTTCTCCCCTGTGATGAGCCGCACCCAGCCCAACCGCATGTACCTGTACGCCGCAACCTCGGCGGGTCATGTCTATCCTCTGCAGGACAGCAGCAGTCCCCAACTGACCAGCGAAACCATCATTCAGCTATTGCAGGACAATGGCATCAGCTGGAAGATCTACGTGCACCCGGACGCGAAGGGCTGTGCCACACCCGCATGTCTTTATGCGCAGAGTTACCTGAACCAGTTCACGTACGGGCAGTACGTGCTGAATCACATGCCAAACCAGTTCGCCTCCACGACCCAGCTGATGAGCGACATTCAAAACGGGACTTTGCCGCAAGTTGCTTTTGTCGAACCCGCCAGCGAGGTGGCGCTGGATGAGCATTCTTCGGACGACGATGTAACCAACCCGCCTAACGTGCAGTCCGGGGCCGCCTATGTATCCAGCTTCATCAATACGCTGATGAACAGCCCTTCCTGGAAGGACTCGGTCTTTATTCTTACTTATGACGAAGGAGGAGGATTCTACGATCACGTGCCGCCGCAACCGGCAACGCCGCCGGACAGCATTGAGTATCCGACTGACCTGAAAACCGGCAGCAACGGCAGCGATATCTGTTACGGAAATACTTCCGACCCGGTATGCGGTTTCTTTTTCACCGGATACCGCGTGCCCCTGATCGTGGTCTCGCCTTTTACCAAAAAGAACTACGTTTCCCATACGGTGATGGATTACACGGCCATCCTGAAGCTGATCGAAACCCGCTTTGGCCTGCCAAGCCTCACATCTCGCGATGCCGCCCAGCCGGATATGACCGAGTTTTTTGACTTCACAAGTGTGCCCTGGGCTGTGCCGCCGACTCCGCCCAAACAGCTGCAGAACATGGGATGTGTGCTTGAGGCTCTGAACGCGGTTACGATCAGTCCCAATCCCGCCCCTGCGGGTGGGACAGCAACTGTCACCCTCAGCCTGGTAAAGAATGCGATTCAGAACACAACGGTTTACCTCTCCAGTGACCCTGGGGGTGTGGTTCCATCCAGCACTACGATCCCGAACGGCAGCTCCTCCGCTACTCTCAATATCACGGTACCCACCGGGACATCGTCGCTGACCATTACCGGGTATGTAGGAGGTATTCCCGTTAGCGGAACGGTTCCAGTGAAGTAAGAGGGGAAAGGGCGTTGTTTGGGATTCCGCTTCCGGCGGACCATATCGGTGGCAGACAGCGGCCTGCATGCAGGCGCTAATTCCAACTTTCCGACCCTGCGGTTGCAGCAGGAATTGTTCTTGATGGCGCGGCAGCCTTACAACTTGACGCCCAATTGCCAGAACAGAAAGCTGAGTTCGTCGGTGGAGTCCTCAATCTGCTTGCCTACCGGGCGGCCCTCGGAGTGTCCTTCCGTGGTGTCATAGTGCAACAGGATAGGATGGCCGGAGGTGTTCGCCCACTGCATGAGCGCGGTCATCTTGCGGGCGTGCAGCGGTGCGACTCGGGTATCGGAGTCGCCGGTTTCGAACAAGATGGCTGGATACTTAGTTCCCTTCTTGACGTGCTGGTACGGCGAATACGCGTAGAGGTATTTGAACTGCTCGGCATCGTCCGCGGACCCGTACTCGGGAATCCAGAACCTGGCAACTAGAAATTTCTGGTAGCGCAACATGTCGAGCAGCGGATAGCCGCAGATAATCGCCCGATAGAGGTCGGGACGCTGAGTCATGGCCGCACCCATCAGCAAACCTCCATTGCTGCGGCCTTCGATGGCCAGCCGGGCTGGATTCGTGTAGTGATTCTGAATCAGCCATTCGGCAGCGGCAAAGAAGTCGTCAAAGACGTTCTGCTTCTTCTCGCGCATGCCGGCACGGTGCCACTGCTCGCCAAACTCGCCGCCGCCGCGGAGATTGGGCAAGGCGAAAACGCCGCCATGTTCCGCCCACAACACCGCGCTGGGAGAGAAATGTGGTGTCATGCTGATGTTGAACCCGCCATATGCGGTCATCAGAACCGGGTTGGCGCCATCCAACTTCAAACCCTTCTGATAAAGCAGGAACATGGGCACGCGTGTGCCGTCTTTAGAGCGGTACCACACCTGCTTCAATTCGAACTTGCTGCTGTCCACGGGAACGTTCTCCCGTGCCCACTCGGTCCGGCGGGAGTTGGAAAGGTCGTAGCGATAAATGGTGGGTGGAATGTGGAAGGAACTGAAATCGAAGAAGACTTCCCTGCCCTTCCAACGGCCGCTGAGGCTGCCCACACTGCCCAGGGTCGGAAATGTGATCTCACCAGCGGGTGCGCCGTCGGCCTGAAAGATTCGGATTTGGGAACTGACGTTGTGCAGGTACTTGACCAGAAGTTTGCCGCCGGCGACGCCGAAATCTTCGATAACGTCGGCGTGCTGCGGGATAACCTCCCGCCATTGATCTTGCGCCGGCTTGCGCAGGTCAATGTCGAGTACCCGGCCGTTCACCGCGTTCCAGTTGGTCCAGACGTATAAATGATCGTCGCCATAATCGCCAAAAAAACGCGCATCGATGCCGCGGATCAGGGGCTGAATCGGTCCCTTGTGGACCAGGTCCTGGTAAAAGATTTCGGTTTTGTCGGCGGCGGCTCCGTAAAGCACGTAGATGAGCAGGTAGCGGCCGTCCTCGGTCACGCTCCCATAGGCGATGTTGGAAGGCCCATAGTTCTTGCCGAAAACTTCGACGTCCTGAGCCGGATCGCTACCCAGCTTGTGAAAGCGCACGTGCGGCGCATCCTTGCCCATCAGAGAGTAATAAAAGCCGCTCTTGTCGGGCAGAAAAGAAACCGCGAAATAGCGAGCACTGGGCAATACGTCCGGCAGCGGTTTGCGTGTATCCACGTCAAGCAGGTGAATTTCGGTTTCATCCTTGCCGCCATGGCGAATGCCATAGGCGAGCAGGCTGCCATCCTCGCTCACGCCGCGGATATCGACACTCACGGTGTGATCAGCGCTCATAGGCTGGGGATCAACCAGGACCTGGTCATTGCCGGCCAGGCCCTGTCGCATGTAAATCACATAAAGATCCTGATCGGCGCGCCGCTTACGGAAGAAATAGCGCCCATTGCGTTCGATGGGAACCTGGATGCTATCCACCTTCATCAGTTCGCTGAGCCGGCGAGAGATTGCATCCCTTCCCTGGATTTTGTCGAGAATGGAGCGCGAGTAGGCATTCTGGGAATTGATCCAGGCGCGCGTCTCCGGGCTGTTCTGATCTTCCAGCCAGCGATACGGATCGTGGATGGAAACACCATGCAGTACATCCACTACATCGTTACGCCGACTGGGAGGAGGACCGGCAGTTTGCGCGGCAAGAGGAACGATAGTCAGGAAAAAGACGGCGAGCAGGCGAATGCAGCGATTCATCACCACCTCGAAAGAAGCGCGATTCTGTAGCGATGGTGACAAATTTGTCAAGAGCGCGCGGGAAAGCGGCACCGATTCCACCAGACGACATACAATAAATGATGGCGGAGCGGCAGGTGCAAATCATTACACGACGTCTGGGAAGATCTGGGCTGCAGGTCCCAGCCATAGGGCTGGGCTGCATGGTGCTCTCGGGCAGCTACGGCCCGGCGGAAGAAAAAGACTCCCTGGCCACCCTGGAATGGGCCCTGGAACTCGGCTGCAATTTCTGGGACACAGCAGACGTGTACGGCCGCGGACACAACGAGCAGTTGGTAGGTCGCGTGCTACGCAAGCACCGGCAGAAAATTGTGCTGGCCACAAAATGCGGTTTCGTCTGGTCTGCGACCGAGGATGAAGCACGGATTGACGGCACACCCCAACACATCAAGAGCGCGTGCGAGGCCAGCTTGCGTCGTCTGGGAACGGAGGTGATTGATCTTTACTACTTGCACCGGCTTGATGCCCAAGTTCCAGTGGAAGAGTCGGTCGGCGCGATGGCCGAACTGGTGCAAAGCGGCAAAGTGCGCCAGCTCGGATTATCCGAAGTTTCATCGACAACCCTGCGCCGAGCGTCGAAAGTGTATCCCATCGCGGCACTGCAATCGGAGTACTCGCTGTGGACACGGGATCCGGAAGAAAACGTATTCGATACCTGCCGTGAATTGGGGGTGTTGTTCGTGGCCTTCTGCCCGGTGGGACGGGGGTTTCTGGCCGGAGCCCTGAAAGACAATACTTTTGCTAGTAACGATTTCCGGCGCAACGTGCCCCGGCTAACCGGCGACAATTTCCAGCGCAATCTGCGGCTGCTGCAAACCATTCGCCGGCTGGCGGCGGCAAAAGGCTGCACGGTGGCGCAATTAGCTCTGGCTTGGGTAATTGCACAGGGCGATTTTATTTGTGCGATTCCGGGCACCCGGCGTCGCGACCATCTGGAAGAAAATTGGGCTACCCAGCAGGTGGAGCTCACAGTCGCCGACCTGCAGCACATTCGCCAAAGCCTTCCGGAATCGGCCATTGCGGGAGAACGCTACACTCCCGAGGTGATGGCGCGAGTGGATCGTTCGTAAACCACAACATCTGGTAAGTTGATGATATGAGCCTTGCGCCCCTGCGCCTCCTGATTCCAATCCTGTTCCTGCTAGTTCTTTATCTTTCGCAGCGCTATTGGGCACGCAGTGCGCGGCGCACGATTGACGCGGTTCGGCATCCGGCGTGGCGCACCGGCTTGCGTTATTTGTGGACGGCGACAGCCATTCTGTTGCTTGTCGCGGTGGTGGAGCGCTTTGCCGCGTTCCATAACGCCGGCTGGCCTACCCCAGCCATTGCCCGTTTCTCCTCACAATTCGTAGCTCTGTGGTTCACCTGGTCAATTGTCGGTTTCTTGGCCATCTCCCTGGTAAGGGGGATCGCCTGGATCTGGCGTACGGGAAAAGAAACTGTGCACGAGTCCTCACCCGCGACGAGTGAACTGAGTAATCCTCCTGCCGATGCAGGGCGCCGCCACTTCCTGCGCACTGCGACTTACGCCGCGGGGGCGCTGCCCCTGGCGGGCGCGCTTTACGGATTCGCCATCGAACGCTTTGAGTTCGAGGTGTATCGCGTAGATATACCTGTTGCGGGACTGCCGGCGGCCCTGGATGGGCTCCGCATCCTGCAACTCAGCGATATCCACGCCAGTAATTACATGCCGATCAGTCAAGTGCGGCGCATCGTCAACCAGGCGCAGCGACTGAATGCGGACGTAATCATGAGTACCGGTGATCTGCTGACCGGGCGGGGCGATCCCCTGGCCGCCTGCGTTGCCGAGTTAAGCCGGTTGCGGGTACCGTTGGGCATCTGGGGCTGCAATGGAAATCACGAAATCTATACCCATACCGAAGAAGAGGCGGCGCGGCTATTTCGCCAATACGGCATGACCATGTTGCGTCAGGAGAATGCGCAACTGGCGTGGAAAGGGGCCAAATTCAATTTGATCGGAGTGGATTATCAGCGGCAGCACTGGTTCTCAAATGCAAACCGAACCATGCTCGACGGGGTAGACAACCTGGTGCGGCAGGACATGCCCAACATCCTGCTGTCGCATAATCCCAACGCCTTCCGGCGGGCCAGCGAACTGGGAGTCGAGCTGATGCTGGCCGGCCACACCCATGGCGGACAAGTGCAGGTGGAGATTCTTGATCGCCACATCAGCCCGGCACGGTTCATCACTAAATATATTGCCGGGCTTTATCAGAGGCCGATGGGCGAGTCTTTTTTGTCCTTGAAACGCTACGCTTCCGTATACGTCAGCCGCGGCTTGGGGACGATTGGAACGCCGGTGCGTCTGGGCGTGCCACCGGAAATCAGCCTGCTCACACTGCGCCGGCAGCCATGAAGCCATTTCAAGGGACCGGTCAGGAATCTGTGAACGCGGCAGGACGAGTCCACACGAGCCTGGCTGGGAAGCGGCATTCAGGCTCGCAACCACTCCCCATCACGGCCACATCACGAGAGCGTCCGTGACTTGGTGATCGCCATAGTACGCAAGCTGATAACCGGTGAAATAAGCTTCGCGATAGGTAGGATCCGACGCCGCACCGTCGCGTCCAAGGATATGCTGTCGCGCGCTCTGGAACGAGAGGCCGTTGTCGCGGTCCTGGGCGCCGTCTTCCATGCCACTCTTATAAGCCGCCTTCTCTGGCGGCTGCACAGCAACAAGCAAGCCGCGATTTTGGGCATAACCCTGCATGTAGCCGGCAACGAAAGCTCGCCGGTCCGCCTCGCGGCTCCAGCGCGCACTGCCCAGACGAGGTTTCCGACCATCCTCCGCGGCTAAGCGGCCAAGGAAAGCACCGTCGCAAAAAGCCGCTTCAGTGTAGCCTTCTTCGCCGGTGTGCCTTGCCGGATCCATGCTTGCTTGCCGCGGCCATAGCAGCAATCCTATTATCAGCAGGATCGCGAACCCAACAATCCCTTTACCAAGCTGCTTCATCGCTCCTCCCATTGCTCAATCTGCGTATCGAATAAGCAAGTGGGAGGCCAACTACATCCCTGGTGAGCTGCTGCGTGGGGCGCAGAATGAAGAAGTTGGAGGGAGAAGGCGGCTGCTGCCCCGCCGACTGTGGCGCCGTTCTTCCCGGCGTGGGTCCATTCGCCCCGCGTCCCGGGCGCCAAAACGCAGAGTCGTTATTCCAGTTTGCTAGGCACCAAGTAATACTTCTCAATCATTCGGCCAGTCATCAGACCGCCTTCATACTCTGGGATGATCACCTCGTCGGCGCCGGAATTGCGAATAGCCTGCGCGTAGCGCTGCTGGCCAGCGCGGGTAATGATTTTGGCGCGGGCGTTGAGCGACTTGGCGGTCACCGTTATATAGAGGTTATCGGCGTCGCTATCAATCACGACACAGATTCCCCGGGCACGCTCGATGCCTGCGGTTAGCAGGACATCATGCCGCTTGGCATCGCCATGAATCACCGGCACGCCATCCTTCACCAGTTCGCGATACAGGCCTTCATTGGTCTCAATCAGCACGAAAGGAATTTCCAGACGCTTCAACTGATCCACTACGGTACGGCCTACCTGTCCGTAGCCGCAGATGATGAAGTGGTCGCGCATTCTGTCGATGTTGAAATCGTTGATCATGAACTTCCATGCCTCCCGGCCCTGCCGTCGAAAGATGGTTACCAGCACCCGCTCCGCTACCCAGATCTGAAAGGCAAACACGCCCAGGTAGACAAAGAGGGCGAACACCTTAGTGGCGTCGCGCGCCTGGCGGTATTCAATGGAGTGCGGGTGTGTAATCCAGAAGAGAGCGTCCAGCCAGCGCAGGCCCTCAAGATGGGAGTACACCAGGACGCAAATCAGGCAGAAGGCGGCGAACACTAGGATAGGTG
>DATGIY010000146.1:0-4630 GCA_035295475.1 Terriglobales bacterium | reverse complement strand
TTGCGAGGCAATTTCGGTTTCTCCATTGCTTACAACATGCCGGTTGCGCGCCTGATGTCGTCGCCAGCCGAGCACACGTTGTTGCTCGGCGGCGTGGCCATGTTTCTATGCTGGCTGATCGCGGTGCCTCTGGCGGTCTGGTCGGCACGCTACCAGGGTTCGCCGCTGGATCACGGTCTTTCCTTATTAACCTCGCTGTTTATATCCGTTCCGGAAATTGTTCTGGCCGTGGCACTGCTGGCTCTGGTCGTGCGCTCAGGCGCGCTACCCGTCGGGGGCATGACCTCCGTGAACTTCGATGACCTGACGGGCTGGGGCCGAGCCGCCGATATCGCCCGCCACCTGCTGGCTCCAGTCGGCATTCTGGTCCTGGTGGGGGCACCCATAATTGTTCGCCACCTGCGCGCCAGCGTTCTGGAGGTTCTGCATGCTCCTTTCATCGAAGCGGCGCGTGGATGCGGCATCGGCGGCACCCGCCTGCTATTCCGGCACGTTCTGCCCGCAGCCGCGAATCCTGCCATCTCGCTGTTCGGACTTTCCTTGGCCGCACTGTTGAGCGGCTCCCTGCTGGTGGAAGTCGTGACCGCATGGCCCGGTCTGGGTCCGCTGATCCTGGAAGCCACTCTGTCGCGTGATCTGGACGTGGTAGTGGCTGGGGCCATGATGGCCGGGGCCATGATGGTGGTGGGCAGCTTTGTGGCCGACCTGCTGCTGCTGGCCGCGGACCCGCGCGTTCGAACCGGGAGTCCCGATGCGGCCTAGACGAGGCATCCTGCTGCCCCTTGCCCTTCTGGTGCTGTGGCACCTGGGCTTCCTCTGCGCTGGATTCCTTGCTCCTTACGATCCCGGGGAGCAAGCCCGCGAGCTGCCTTACGCCGCGCCCGCACGCTGGCAGTTTCGGAGCCTGCGCCCTTATGCCTGCGAAACAATAGATCCGCAAAGCGCAGGGGACAACCCGCAGGCTTCGTGCTACCCCATTCGCTTCCTGGTTCGCGGCTGGCCCTACCGTTTCTTCGGAATATCCTGCAACTTGCATCTGTTCGGTGTGGCCTCTCCGCGGCGAGTCGCGATAATTGGCGCCGACGCTTATGGCCGCGACGTGTGGTCGCGTCTGCTGTTCGGCGGGCGCATTTCCCTGGCCATCGGCTTGCTCGCCACGTTGATATCGCTCGCCGTGGCCATGGTGATCGGCACCGTTTCCGGCTACTACGGCCGCTGGACGGACGAATTGTTAATGGCGGGGGCCGAATTATTCCTGATCGTGCCTTGGCTCTATTCTCTTTTGGCGCTGCGCGCCATGCTGCCTCTGCACCTGAGCGTCTCCGCCACTTTTCTGCTGGTGGTGAGCGTGATCGCCTCCCTGGGCTGGGCGCGTCCCATGCGCTTGATCCGCGGCGTCGTGCTGAGCGCGCGCGAGCGCAATTATGTGCTGGCCGCGCGTGGTTTTGGCGCATCCGATGCGTATCTACTTCGCCGCCACGTAGCGCCCGCCACCTCTGGTGTACTGCTGACCCAGGCCACGCTTCTGGTTCCGCAATTTGTGGCCGCGGAGGCGGCGCTCTCCTTCTTTGGCCTGGGCATCAGCGAGCCCGCTTCCAGCTGGGGCAATATGTTGGCCGTGCTGCAGCAGTACAGTGTTCTGATTTCGTATTGGTGGATGCTGGCGCCGGCATTTGCCCTGGTAATTACCTCCGTAATGTATTGCTGGCTAGCCCAAGCCATCCAGCGCTCGCTAAAATCATCCTCAACCTAGCCGGCCGTTCTGTGGGGAAAGGCTTGCCTTGCGACGTGTAATGTGCCTTTGGTGGCTCTTGCAGCTGCTCGCCGTTTTTTGCCTGGCGGCGCCCAGCCCGGCTCCCCTGCAGCCCAAGGAGGAAGTGCAGATTTCTCAGGCAAGTGTGGGCCAATATGGCGGGCGCCTGGTGGTTGGTCTGCGTGCCGAGCCCAAGACCCTGAACCCAGTTACGGCGCAAGACTCCGTGTCGCGCGAAGTGATTGATGGGATCATGGCCGACCTGGTGCACATCAACCGCGCCACCCAGCAGAGCGAACCGGGGCTGGCGAAATCGTGGAAGGTTTCCGACGATGGCCTCAACTACACGCTCAAACTGCGTCGCGGCATCCGTTTTTCCGATGGCCAGCCGTTCGACGCGGATGACGTGCTCTTCTCGTTCGCGGTTTACACCGACGAGAAAATTGATTCCCCGCAGCGCGACCTGCTGGTTATTGGTGGCCAGCCGATTCGCATCAGCAAGCTCGATCAGTACACGGTTCGCTTCACTCTGGCCCAGCCATACGCCGCCGCTGAGCGTCTTTTCGATAACATCGCAATGCTGCCTCGCCATATCCTGGAAAAACCGTACCGCGACGGGCATTTTCTCGAGCAGTGGTCGTTGAGTACGCCGCCGGCGCAAATTGTCGGGCTGGGCCCTTTCCGCGTAAAGGAGTACCTGCCCGGACAGCGAATCGTGCTGGAGCGCAACCCGTATTACTGGAAAGCAGATTTGGCCAAGCATCGCCTGCCCTACCTGGACGAACTTGTCTTCGTCTTCTCCGGCACTGAGGATGCGCGCCTGATGCAATTCGAAGCGGGGGAAACAGACGTGGTAAATCGCCTCAGCTCACAGAATTACTCGTTGCTGTCGCGGCAAGGTACGGGCATTCAGCTTGATGATCTGGGCCCCAGCACGGAGTACAACTTCGTGCTTTTTAACTTGAATGATTTGGCAGCGAGCCACTTGCCGGAGATTGAGCGCAAGCAGGTGTGGTTCCGCGACCTGCGTTTTCGCCAGGCGGTCTCCGCCGCGATTGACCGCGAAGGCATAGTACGCGTGGCCTATGGGGGGCGGGGCGCGCCGCTGTGGGGCAACGTCAGTCCGGGTAACAGGCTATGGGTGAACGCCGCCATTCCCCATCCCGCGCGCTCGCTGGATACAGCGCGGCAACTGCTTCGTTCGGCCGGTTTCTCTTGGAGCACCAGCGGCAAGCTGCTTGATCCCCGTGGCCAGACGGTGGAGTTTTCCATTATCGTGGCTTCTTCCAACCCGCAGCGCATGCAGATGGCCACCATCGTCCAGGATGACCTTTCGCAGCTGGGCATGCAGGTGAACGTGGTTCCGCTGGAATTCCGTGCACTGCTGCAGCGCGTGTTTCAGAACTACAACTATGAAGCCACGATTCTCGGCCTGGGCGGAGGCGACGCCGATCCCAACGCAGAAATGAACGTCTGGGTTTCCAGCGGTAGCACGCACTTGTGGCATCTAGGGGAAACGCGGCCCGCCACCGCCTGGGAAGCTCAAATTGACGGTCTCATGAACCAGCAGATGCTAACCCTGAACTACAAGCGCCGAAAGCGGCTCTATGATCAGGTTCAGCAGATCATCGCCACCAATCTGCCGATGGTGTTCCTGGCCACGCCCGATGTGCTGGTAGCGGCGAAGCCGGCGGTGGGAAACTTTCATCCCGCTGCACTCGAACCCAGCACGCTGTGGAATGTTGACCAGCTCTATCTACGGCGGCAACAGGAAATGGCGCGGTCCCGCTGAATGCCTCTCCTGACCGCCCAACCCGCGCGGCCAGCGGCTGCGGATGATGAGCGCCTGCTGGCGGAGTGCCGCAAAGGGAAGCAGGAAGCCTGGTCCGCTCTGGTCAACAAGTACAAGAACCTGGTGTATTCCATTCCCATTAAGATGGGACTGCACGAAGAAGCGCCCGACATCTTTCAGGCAGTTTTTCTCGATCTGCTGGCGAACTTGCCGCAGATCCGCGAACCGCAAGCCCTGGCCAAGTGGCTGATTCAGGTTTGCTACCACAAATGTCTGCGCTGCCGGGCCCAGGGACTACGGCAAACCCCCTTGGAGCCGCAAGCCATTGACGTCCTGGCAGCAGCCGGGCCCAGCTTGGACAAGGTCCTAATCGAGGCGGAACGCGAGCAGGCGGTGCGCGACTCTCTGCGGCTGCTCTCGCCCCGCTGCGAGCGCCTGGTGCATATGTTGTTTTATGAAACGCCTGCCCGCGCCTACGAGGACATCGCGCGGGAACTTGGTCTGGCCACCGGATCCATCGGCTTCATTCGAGGACGCTGCCTGACTCATCTGCGCCGCCAGCTGGAAAGGCTGGGATTCAAATGAGCGCCGGCACATCACCGGTCATCGACCTGGAGGGACTAATCGAAGAGTTGTCCACGCTAGCCGACGAGGAGGCGCGGAGTCGGTTCCTGGCCGAGAATCGCACATTGTGCCAGCCAGCCATCGCCCAGGAGTTGGCCAAGCGCGTTCGCGAGATGGTACGGGTGGACACCACCAAGGCCCTACACCTGTCTGATGCCGCGGTTTCTATTTCAGAACGCATCGACGACAAGCTGTCGCTGGCGCAGAGCCTTCGCTCCAAGGCCAACGCCCTCTACGCCCTTGACCAGCATGCGGCGGCGGTAGAATTCCACCAAAGAGCCATCGCTCTCTTCGAGGAACTCGGCGACCGGGTAGAACTGGGGCGAACTCTGAGCGGATCCATCCAACCATTTCTCCTGTTGGGGCAGTATGATCGGGCTCTCGAAGCCGCGCAGCGCGCCCGTGCGATGTTTGCCGAACAGGGGGATTCTCTGCGCCTGGCCCGCCTCGACATCAATACC
>DATGIY010000145.1:0-2694 GCA_035295475.1 Terriglobales bacterium | reverse complement strand
CCTGGGCGGGCCGCTGAATATTCCCAAGATTTATAACGGCGGCGACAAAACCTTCTTCTTTGTTTCCTACACCGGGTTGCGCTCGACCGATCCCTTCGACGCCTTCTCCACCGTGCCCACGCTGGACGAGCGGAACGGTAATTTCTCCGACACATTGGTGCGCTCGGGGCCGGACGCGGGCGCGCCGGTCACGATCGTCAATCCGAGGACCGGTCAACCTTTTGCCGGTGGCACCATTCCGCAAGCGCAAATCAATCCCGCGGCTCGGGGCCTGCTGCAATTCATCCCGTTGCCGAACCTTCCCGGCACGGTGGACAACTTTCATTTTCTTACTTCCACAACGGATAACGAAGACAACCTGAACGTTCATTTAGTGCACACCTTCGGTGGAGGCACCATCGGTCCGTGGCGGCGCGGCGGGAAGCGCAACAATCTGAATGGCGGATTCCACTATCACGCGGCGAATACGGGGCTGACCAATCCCTATCCCGCCCTGGGGGGCAACACGTCTGTACGCGGGTTTGACGTGCCGCTCGGTTACGTGCGCAGCTTCGGCAAAATCACCAACATTGCGCGTATGGATTACAACCGCGACACTATTTCCAGCCGCAACCTGTACGCGTTCCTGCGGAACATAACGGGCAGCCTGGGGATCGCAGGGGTATCGCAGAACCCATTCGACTGGGGCGTTCCCAACCTTTCCTTCACCAATTTTGGACCGGTGAACGACACTAGTCCGCTCTTGCGCCGCGACCAGACCTGGAGTTTCGCAGATTTCATGGTTTGGCGCCGGGGGAAGCACACGCTTCGCTGGGGCGGGGACTTTCGCCGCATCCAGCTCAACACGCAGGCCGATAACAACGCCCGCGGCAGCTTTACTTTCACCGGTATCAACACGGCGCAGTTGGTGAATGGCAGGGCCTTGCCGGGGACGGGCTATGACTTTGCCGACTTCCTGTTGGGCCTGCCGCAGCTGACTTCGGTGCAGTACGGCGACAACAACTACCACTTCCGCGGCAACTCCTGGGACCTGTTCGCGCAGGATGACTGGCGGATGGGCGGCAATTTGACCCTGAATTTTGGGCTGCGCTACGAATATTTTTCGCCGTTTACGGAAGCCAACAACCAGATCGCCAATCTTGACCTGGCGCCCAATCTGCTGGCCTGCGCCGCCCTGCAAAGCACTTGTGCGGCGCGCGTGCTGCCGGGACAGAGCGGCCCTTTTAACGGCGCAGTTCCCGCCTCGTTGCTACGCCCCGATCGCAATAACTTTGCGCCACGCCTGGGGATCGCCTGGAAGGCTTCCGCTAATACGGTGGTGCGGGCCGGCTACGGCATCAACTACAACACCGGCGCCTATTCGGACATCGCGCAGCAATTGGCCTTTCAGCCGCCGTTTTCGCAGACGGCGACTAACATTGCCTCACCCGCGCTTCCCTTAACTTTGCAGAACGGCTTTCCCGTGCTGGCGCCGCAGACGATTACCAATACCTATGCTGTGGATCCCAACTATCGTCTCGGTTACGTGCAGATATGGAATGTGGATGTGCAGCAGCAGCTGACGTCCACCATCGTGATGAACGTGGATTACACCGGGACCAAGGGCACCCGCCTGGACATCGTAGAAGCTCCCAATCGCACCGCCACCGGGGTGCTGCTGGCGGGAGTGCAGCCGTTCTTGTGGGAAACATCGGCCGGTGATTCCATTGCGCACGCGGGCAGCATTCGCGTTCGCAAGCGGCTGCAGGCCGGCATCTCGATTGGGGGCACTTACACCTTTTCTAAAGCGATTGACAACGCTTCCAGCTTGGGGAGCGGCGCGACCATTGTGGCGCAGAATGCTTTCGATCTGGCGGCCGAGCGCGGACTCTCCAGCTTTGATCAGCGCCACCGCTTTACGGCTGATTACCTGTGGGAGCTGCCCTTCGGACGCGATAAACGCTGGCTGGTACAGCGGGGCGTGATGAACGATCTTTTTGGCGGCTGGCAGTGGAGTGGCGACTGGAGCATCGAATCGGGACTGCCATTCACGGCGCGCGTGCTCGGTTCCTTTACTGACGTGAATCGTGGGACCAACGGCACGCTGCGCGCGGACATGACTGGCCAGCCAATCACCTTGTCCGATCCCAGCGTTGGGGAGTGGTTCAATACGGCTGCCTTCGTGGCGCCGCCGCCGGGACAGTTCGGCGATGCGGGAAGAAACACGATCATCGGGCCGCCCACTATTCTTTTCGATATGGCCATGACCAAGGTGATCCTCATGGGCGAGACGCGCATTCTGGAGGTGCGCGCCCAGGCTACGAATGTTTTCAATACCCCGCAATTCACGGTTATCGATACCACCGTGAACTCGCCCTCGTTCGGACGGGTGACAACGGCGGGAAACATGCGCCAGATGCAGCTGGCTTTGCGTTACAGGTTTTGAACAGAGTGAAAGCGAAACATCGGTTGCGAATTGGCGGCAGGCCGCTGGTGATCCTGCTGTGCGCCGCCCTGCTGGCAGCCCAGGTGCCGGCGCAGACGGCTCGCCCGCCGCAGTACACGTTCCGCACATTCAGCGAGCTGGTGCTGGTGAATGTGACCGTGCGGGACCGCAAGGGCAACCCGGTACGAGGCCTGACGGCCAATGATTTCACGGTGCTCGAAGACGGCAAGCCTCAGCACGTCGCCTCCTTCGATGTGGAGAACACGGAA
>DATGIY010000144.1:0-2266 GCA_035295475.1 Terriglobales bacterium | reverse complement strand
CAGCCCCTGCAAATCCCCAAAATAGAGTCTTCCTACGCTGTCCAGCGCCAGCGCTGTGTCTCCCCCTCCAATGCACGTGGTGGGCTTGCCAAATGTCGCGAGATCTCCCGGAACCAGGTGAAAGCTCTCCCCGTGATCGGTCGAACGCCAAACGAAGCTCGCCGTGGTCGAGAAGCCGTAAGGGGCTGAGACGAAGATTCGATCTTGCGCGTCGATGACGATACTAGGCTCCCCAGCTACTCTCTGGTGATCCACGATCACCTCGCGGCCAAAAGTGGGCTTGCTGCTGGCGCCCGATGCTGGCGGCACCAGGCTCAATGCTAGAACTGCGGCAAGCAGGGACAATACACACGTACGCGGCATGGATGTTCTCCTCGTCAGCCAAAATTCAAATGGGAACCGGGAGCCCGAATCAGAGTCCAGATGCAACGCAACTGTCGATGCAAGTGTTACAACTGAGGTTGCTGCTCCCGTCTGACTGCCAAAGCCGCATCGTCCATTTCCGAACGCCCGATTCCCATAAGCGCACAGGCGCAACCGATCCAGACTGGCCGTTGAAAGAATTAGTCATTACAAATGAACGACTTAGGATGACTGACGAAAGGCAGGAACGTTGCTTTGTTCCGGGGCACATGCCGGACTTTCTTCCCGGACCGCCTTTGAGGAACTGATGGAAAGATTGCTGCAGGATCTGCGCTACGGCGCTCGCATGCTGTTGAACTCCCCTGGGTTCAGTCTGATTGCGATCGCTGTGCTAGCCCTGGGAATTGGCGCTAACAGCGCGATTTTTTCTCTTACCGACCAGGTCCTCCTGCGCCAGCTGCCCGTCTACCAACCCGAGCAACTGGTTGTGTTGCGTTCTCCAGGGGAAAAATTTGGACACACCTCCAGCGACGGCGACGATGCCGCATCTTTCTCTTACCCCCTCTACCAGGAGCTTCGCGGTCAAAATCAGAGCTTTTCCGGTCTGCTGGCGCGCTATGCAGTTGATTTAAACGTCGCCGGTCAGGGCAGCACCGAACGCGCTCACGGCGAGCTTGTGTCCGGCAATTACTTCGAAGTACTGGGCGTGCCTCCCGCCTTGGGGCGCGTCTTTTCGCCACAGGACGAAACTGCGCCCGGAGCCAATCCCATAGCAGTGCTCAGTTACGGCTACTGGATGCGCCATTTCGGCGGTAATCCGAATGTCCTTAACAAGCAGCTGACCGTAAATGGCACTCTGCTGACCGTAGTGGGGGTGGCCCGTGCCGGGTTCACCGGCGTGCAGATTGGGCAAATGCCCGATGTCTTTATCCCCGTCACCATGAAGCCGCAGATGACACCCAACTGGAACGGCCTGGAAGATCCCAGCGATCATTGGCTGGCCATCCTTGGCCGCCTCAAGCCGGGGCTCACGCGCGACCGCGCTCAGGTTGCGCTCCAGAGCGTCTACCATGCGGCCCTGCAATCCGAGTTGCCCTTGATGAAGGCTTCCGAGAAAGCGAAGCAGAAGTTCGCCTCCCGGCCTTTGCTGCTGGACGCAGGCGCTAATGGCCGGCCCATCCTGCAGGCGGACGCGCGCCAGCCCCTGTTGTTGCTCACCATAATGGTGGGGCTCGTCCTGCTCATCGCCTGCGCCAATCTGGCCAGCCTGTTGGTGGCCCGGGGCGAGGCGCGGCAGCGGGAAATTGCCGTGCGCCTGGCGGTCGGCGCTGGCAGGTGGCGCCTGGTACGCCAGCTATTCACGGAAAATCTTCTCCTGGCCTTGTTCGGCGGTGGAATGGGCGTTCTGCTCGCCGCCTGGATCCTTGCCATTCTGGTGGGAACCATGCGCCAAGGTATCGGCATTCTAGGTCTCAAAAACCAACTGGACGCCCGCGTGCTTGGATTCGCTCTCATGCTCTCCTTGCTGACCGCGATTGTTTTTGGCTTGGCTCCCGCACTGCGTGCCACGCGTGTCAACCTGCAGGCTACGCTCAAGGACCTGGGCAGCAGCGTTTCCCAGCATTTGTCCAGCGTGCGCCTGCGCAAGGTGCTGATTGTGGGTCAGGTAGCGCTTACCGCGGTTTTGCTGACCGCTGCGGGACTGTTCACCCGCAGTCTGCTGAACCTGAAGAACACCAATCTCGGTATGCGCATCGACCATGTGATTGAGTTTTCCGTAGCTCCGGAACTCAATAGCTACGCTCCAACGCGCGCTTTGGCCTTCGTGGAGCAGCTGCGCCAGGCAATTGCGGCGGCGCCTGGCGTCACCTCGGTTGGCGCGGGCACTATCCCTATCTTGGCA
>DATGIY010000143.1:0-2818 GCA_035295475.1 Terriglobales bacterium | reverse complement strand
TTGATCCGAACCGAGATTGCCCAGGCCGCCTGCCTTCAGGTTCAGTACATTCACCAGGCCCACAAAGTGCGTGCCGCGCACGTTCATGCTGTACCAGCCGTCGCCGCTTGAGTTCATGCCGTGCCGATCGCGGTAGAGCTTGCCGGTTCCGTCCAGGACATCGTGCTCGCCCGGAACGAAAAAGATGGGCCCGCTCTTCAGGCTTTTGAGCACCTGCTCCGCGGTGTCAAACTCCTCCGGCTTGGAAAGCTGAGTGATATCGCCGGTGTGCAGGACAAGCTGAGGCGGGTCCGGCAGCGCGCTCACTTTATCGACGGCCGCCTGCAGCGTGCCCGTGACGTCTGGATTTGCGGCCTTGTTGAATCCGATGTGGCTGTCACTGATTTGCACGAAGCTGAAATCGGCCTTGTCCATCGCCTCTCGCGCACGCAGCGGATCGCTCAGCGCGTAAGACTTAAAGACTCCTCCCGTCAACGTGCACAGGACACCCGTTCCCGCCCAGGCCATGCATTCCAAAAATCCGCGGCGATCGATTCCGTCGTGATTATGATCGTAAAGTAATTCTCGAGACATCTCTCCTCGCCAGTCTGCCCGTCTGCTTATCAACGGGCCCGCAAAATTGCTCTGCTCCTGTGCAAACCGGCGAACACTGGATTTATTCCAGAAAACATTTTTCAACTGGCCGGAATAAAAACGCGGCGCGCGGGTTTTACGTTAATTGCGGTGGGCGCCGTAAGAGCAAGGCACCGTCTGAAGCATCCCTGGGTTCGATTGCGGAATAAAACGCTCAGAGCTCCGTTATACAGGTGTGAATGCAGCGCCTGCTTTCAAGCGGGCATCGCCCCAAGCCGTGACTACCCGCTGGCACCCGCGCAAAAACGCCGCCGCCTTCACAACACAAGAAAGGGCAACCCGTGAACCCGTTCGATCCCCGGCAAGCGCTGCTTGCAAGGCACGCTCAGCACGTCGTACTCATCCATTTTCCGATTGCGCTGTTCCTGGCGGGCGCAATTTTTGATGCGCTGGCGCGATGGCACAACCGTGCCGCCCTGGCGACGGCCGCGTACTACAATTTTTTTGCGGCCGCGCTCTCCACGCCCGCGGCAATCGCCACCGGCCTGCTGGCCTGGCAATTTCAGCTCGAGGGACGCAAGCTGAAAGGCATCCTCTTGCAGCACCTAGCGCTGGCCGTAGCGGCCACTTTGCTGATCTGGCTCGTGTGGTATCTCTATTTCCGCGCCCGCCGTTCTCGGCAGGAAATTCCGCCCCTTTATTACGTATGCGTCGAAATCTTCGCGGTCATCGTCGTGACCCTGGCGGGACATCTTGGCGGATTCTTGAGCGGCATAAACGGGCCCAGTTAGAAATTGCCCGCAGATATCTCTGCGATGGCCCAACCGGCGCCGTCCCGCTTCGCAGGTCCTCACCAAAAAGAATGCTTTCGCCTTGTATTCGCCTTGGTGTATACTTCCTGGCATGCGAAGCCCGGCAATCAAGACACCTCTAAAGATCACGCTCTATTCCCTGCCCTTCGTGCTGTTTCTGGCGAACTTTACCGAGCCCCGCGGCCGCGTCGCTGCGGCTCCCGACATCCCGAATCTCTCAACACCGGCGCCGGCTTTATCACATCCCGCGCTGGCGGCGAACCCAGCTACCGTGGCGACCCTAAAGAGTGGGCGGGGCGAGATGCACGGGCTCACGCGGTTCCCCGGCGGGCCGGTCCACTACCCGACCGACGGGCCGAGCGCACGGGAAGTGAAAGCTTACGTGCGGACGCAAGCCGCACAGCAAGGTGTTGATCCGCAGCTGGCGCTGTGGATCGTGAAGCATGAATCTTCTTTCAACCCGCGGGCCAAAGGGGATGGCGAGGCCAGCCGTGGGCTATGGCAGATTTCGCGGATTTATCATCCTGAGGTGACGGACGCTGAGGCTTACGGCATGGTTTCGAGCACGAAGTGGAGCCTGGGGCGGATCCGCGCGGGTAAGGTCAACGAGTGGTCCAGTTATCGCAATTGCAAGTCTCTCTACCAGGATTGCCCGTATTAGCCGACGGCACGCCCTGCATCGAGCGGCAAACTTGCCGCTTCCCAAGCAGCGATGCCACCGGCGATTTCACTCACGCGCAGCAGGCCGCCACGCTGCAGGAGGCTAGCAGCGATGGAAGACCGATAGCCGCCAGCGCAATACACCAGAATGGATTTATCGCGCGGGAGCTTGGCCAGATTTTCCGTGAGGCGATTGAGCGGGATGCTCTGGCTGCCGGGGATGGATTTCTGCTCGCGCTCCCGCGGCGTGCGGACGTCCAGAGCGAGCGGAGCCTCACTGGAAGAGAGCAGTTCCGCTGCAAAGGGAGCGCTGATCCGTTCGGTGGTCACGGTCAGGTCGGGCCGGGACTTCAGGCTGTGCAGGCCACCTTCTAGATATCCGGCCACGTGATCGAAACCGATGCGGCCGAGCCGCGTCGCCGCTTCACTTTCCCGCCCGGGATCGCTGACAATCACAATCGGGTGATCGCGGTCCAGCACGGTGCCGGCCCAGGTGGCGTACTGGCCGCCGAGGCCGATGTTGATGCTGCCTGAAAGGTGCGCCGCCGCGAACTCGCTGGGATCGCGCGTGTCCAGAATTTGCGCGCCCACTTCCTGCAGCGCCAGCACGTCGTCCAGCGTCATGGGATTGACGCGCGCGAGCGTGTCATCGAGCGTGGGCCGCTCCTGACTGTTCAGCACTGCGTCGTAGGTAAAGTACGCGGGGGCGTCCGGCTGGTCGGCCGTCACCACTTGCAGAAACGCTTCCTTGCTCATGGGCTGCAGCGCGTAAT
>DATGIY010000142.1:0-2354 GCA_035295475.1 Terriglobales bacterium | reverse complement strand
AGTACCTGCAGAACGCCGGACAGAATCGCCAACAGCCAGGCATCGCGGTGGATGTGCCTCACATTTGAAGCATAGCAAAAGCAGCTGACTGGCTGATTAGCTTACTGGCTGACTAGCTGACTAGCTAGCTCTAGACAGGGTGATGCTGAGAGGCCACTAGATCTTTGTGGCGCGGGCGCGCTCACTCGCGGCCGGTACCGCGAGATCAGCTAGACAGCCAATTAGCTATTCAGCTATCTAGCTGTTTTTCTGCGATAGCGGTTGAACTCGTGGTCCCCCACCTTGCGGCAGCTGATCCAGTTCCACCAGGGTGCATTGTCCGCGGTAAACCCGGGAGCGCTGAAAGTTGTAGGACGTAAGCGGGCTGGCCCTTCCAGCAATCCTATCTCCTGCTCCTGGGGGATGATCTGACCTGCTTCCACCGGCGAAATGGTCAGGAATTTTTCGTCAATCAGACCCGCGCGCGACATGTAGCCATACAGGGTAGGACCCCCTTCGCACAGGAGCAGACGAATGCCGCATTCTTGTGTCAGTAAGCGCATGGCGGCGGGCAGGTCGACGACATTGCCGTCGCCGGCTACCATGATACGCACGTGGGGATGGCTTCCCTGCTGCGGAATGAGTTTCGCCGCGCCGGCGCGGGCGGTGAGAAGGACCGCGTCAACTTTGTCACCGTCGAAGACTTCGTAGTCAGCGAGGTTGAGGGCCGCCGATCCGGTTACGAAGATGATCATTTCGCGGCGGCGGCCGAGCTGGGTTCGAAGATCGCGCAGCCCGGGATCTTCGATTATGTAAGTGGCGCCGCGGCTGTTCGGCCCAAGCACCGCCTTCTCCACGGCCAGCGTCTTGCTGCCCAAAAGCACCGCATCCGCGTGGGCGCGCAGCAGGTCCATCAACCACCGATCCTCGGGCGAGCGGGAAATATCGCTGCCCAGCGCGTGCTCGCCTTTCCATGAGGTAATCCCGTCGAGCGTTTGCACGAAATTGGCGTAGATCCAGGGGCGATCCTGGGGAGGCGCCGGGAAGCCAAGTTGTCCATAGACCGCGTAAGCAGGATGCGCCAGCGGGCTGTTTTCGCCGTGGTCGAACAAGACTTCAAACTTGCGCATGCAGCGGCCCGATCTTCTGGCGCACGAACTCCACGATCTCCGGGGTGATATAGGGCGGCGGGGCGATGTAGAAGGCAGGTTTGCCAGCCAGGTGCGCGCGAGACACCTCGGTCCAGGCAGGTTCCTTATGCCCGTTGGCGGCAGGGTCGTGAAGCACCACGGCATCGGCTCGATCCAGGAAGCGGCGCGCCGACTCTTTGAAATCAGCTATGGCGAAGGTGAGGACGCTCAAATAGACGTCGGGTTGCAGAAACCCGACCACGCTATTGGATTCGATGATGACGTTTTCGTGGTCCGCGATGCGCTGCTGAAACGCAGGCATGGCTTCCTCCAGGCGGCCCTGCTTGCACCTTACCCAGAGAGCTTTGGCGGCGCCTGCCGCCAGGAAGCGCGAGGTGTCAGAATCGCCGTCGCAATCGTAAACCTGGGTTATGGCCCAAGGATGCTCATCCACCGCGCAATTGCAGGTCTTGCCGTTCACCGAGCACACGCCGTGACCGTATTGGCTGATTTTGACGGCCGTCCAATTGCGTTCGCGCAGGGCCGAGATCAAGCCGGCCATGAGGCTGGTCTTGCCTACGTTCCGCGTATGCCCGCCGATAACGATTAGAGACATAGCTTCTAGCTGCCTGGCTGACTAGCTCGCGTTCAGCGGCGGCCGACACTGGGTACTACGTACTGTTTCTCTTCCCCAGCCGCGCCAGCGCCGCCAGCCCTTTCAAGTACTCACGCAATGGGCGTGCCGGCGTACCCCAGAAGACTATACCGGGTCCCCGCACCGTCTTGCCGGGGAGCACTCCGCACTGCGATCCCAGAATTACTCCTTCTTCGATGCGCGCATGATCGCCGATGCCCACCTGGCCGCCGATTACCGCTCCCTTGGCTACGGTCACACTGCCGGAAAAACCGGTCTGCGCGGCAATAACCACATCCTCCCCTATGCGGACGTTGTGGCCCACGTGCACCAGGTTATCTAGTTTCGTTCCCCGCCCAATAATGGTCAAATCCAGGGCCCCGCGATCCACGGTGGTATTGGCGCCGATCTCGACTTCATCTCCGATTTCCAAACCGCCGATCTGCGGGAACTTTTCGTAGCGTCCGGTGGCGGAGTCGCGGACGTAGCCGAAGCCATCGCTGCCCAACACCGCGCCGCTGTGCACGACAACGCGGTCGCCCAGGCGCACTCCAGGATAGATTGTCACGTTGGCGGCGATGTTGCACTCCGTTCCGATGCAGGCTTCGGCG
>DATGIY010000141.1:0-2097 GCA_035295475.1 Terriglobales bacterium | reverse complement strand
CGAATTTACTACCCTTTGCACGTTGGAATTGCAATCGCTGCTGCGCTCCGCCGGTCTACCCGACGGCCTGCTTGAGGTTGTGCCGGGTGGGGGCGCGACGGGCGCGGCTCTGGTCAACTCCAATATCGACAAGCTGATTTTTACCGGTAGCGTGCCCAGCGGCAAAAAGGTGGCGCAGGCGGCCGCGTCCCGGCTTCTGCCCGTGGTGCTGGAACTGGGCGGCAAGGATCCCATGGTAGTGCTGGCTGACGCGGATATCGAGGTCGCCTCCAGCGCGGCGGTGTGGGGCGCATTCGTCAACGCCGGTCAGGCTTGCCTCTCAGTGGAGCGGTGTTACGTGCAGCAGAGCCTCTATGAGCGATTCTTAGCCGCTGTGGTGGAAAAGACAGGCAAGCTGCGGGTGGGCAATGGCCTGGAACCGGAAGTCGAGGTGGGGCCGATGATTCACCAGCGGCAACTGGCCATTGTCCAGGCTCATGTAGAGGATGCGCGCAGCCGCGGAGCGCGAGTGCTGGCAGGCGGCACTCCCCTCCCGCAGCTGGGGGCCAATTTTTACGCGCCCACCGTAGTTGCCGACGTGGATCACAGCATGCGCATCATGCGGGAAGAGACTTTCGGGCCGGTTTTGCCGGTTATGCCATTCGATTCCGACGAGCAGGCCATCCAACTGGCCAACGATTCTGAGTTTGGTCTGGCCGCGAGCGTGTGGAGCTGTGATCGACAGCATGGGGAGACGGTGGCCGCTCGCCTGCGGGCGGGTACGGTCATGGTGAATGACGTCATTTCCTGCTACGGCATCAGCGAGGCCCCCCACGGCGGGGTCAAGGCGAGCGGCCTGGGCCGTACCCATGGCCGCTTCGGACTGGAAGAGATGGTTTGGGTCAAGTATCTCGATTCCGACTACCTGCCCCGCCTGCGAAAAGTCTGGTGGTACGGATATGGGCAGGAATTCACCCGCCAGATGGAAGGATTCGTCGATTTCCTGTTTTCCCGGAACTGGGGCGCTCGCCTGGCGGGTGGTCTGCGGGCGCTGAAGGCGTACTTTCGCCGGGGGTGGTTGTAAAACAAGCATTTAGCAATTAGCACTTGGCATTTAGTCAGCCGCGGTCATCTCTGCAGCGAAGCGCCACGCTATTCAAGGGCTAAATGCTAACTGCTAAATGCCAAGCTCCGGTGGTTCCGCCGCGCAAGTCGCGCTAGAATGAGCCTCGAGCGGCCCTGCCGCGCATCTTAGGAATGAGAGGGTAGGTCTTGGCCACACCGGGCATGCAGGCTGCCAATATGCAGTCAGCACAGCAACAACTTCCGCACCACAAAGTGAAGATCAAGAAGTCAGGGCAGCGCTCGTGCAATGAAAAGGACGCCAAGGGCAAACTGTGCGGCGGCCACCTGAAGCGCTGGTACTACCACGATGATGTACTGGAACGCCAGTGCGGGGATGTGGAGCAGGCCTTTGGGCCGCAGGCGGAAATCTATCGCTGCGAACATTGTAAGACCTTGTATCTGCCCCATCCCGAGGACCCGCGCGGCACCAATGTGGCCGGCCAGGGGCAGATTTCGACTTTCGGGCTGACACTGCCGCCCAAGGATGGGAAGTAATTGAAGATGGGAGATTGAAAACCGTGCACGCTGGGCGACAGGCTTTCGCCCCGGGCTTTTCGATCGTCAATCTTCAATCGTAAATCGGCAATCGGTTTACCTTGCGCGCTTCCGAGCTCATTTACGACTGGAATCAGGCGGCGCTTGCGCTGCGGCCCACCGGCCCGGTGCTGCTCAATGACGAGAGCCTGCGCGACGGGCTGCAATCTCCCTCCGTACGTGATCCCTCCATCGCCGAAAAAATCCATATCCTCCACCTGATGGAAGACGTGGGCATCAACATGCTCGACCTGGGTCTGCCCGGCGCCGGACCGCGCGCCTGCGAGCACGTGGAAGCGCTGGCCCGCGAGATCGTCGCCTCGCGGCTGCGAATCAAGCCTAATTGCGCCGCGCGCACACATCAAAATGACATTCGGCCGATCGCCGAAATTGCGCAGCGCGTCGGGCTGGCAATAGAAGCCGCCACCTTTATCGGCTCCAGCCCCATTCGCCGCTATA
>DATGIY010000140.1:0-4435 GCA_035295475.1 Terriglobales bacterium | reverse complement strand
GTCTCATACTGGCAGCCGCCGATGCGGAAGGCGTGGGTGGTGAGGCGCGCCCCACAGTACTTCTCGTAAATCTTGAGAATCTCCTCCCGATCACGAAAGGTATAGAAAAGCGGCGTTATGGCGCCGATATCGAGCGCATGGGTGCCCAGCCACAGCATGTGGCTGGCCAGCCGGTTAAGCTCAGTCAGGATCACTCGGATGTAATTGGCCCGCGGCGGCGCTTCGATGTTGAGCAACTTCTCCACCGCCTCGCAGTAGCCTAGCCCGTTGGAAACCGCGGCTACGTAATCCATGCGATCCACATAGGGATTGAACATGGTGTAGGTGCGGTGCTCGGCGATTTTTTCCACTCCGCGGTGCAGATAGCCGATGATGCATTCCGTGCCCCGCACCTTCTCCCCATCCAGCTTCAGGATCACGCGCAGTACCCCGTGAGTGGAAGGGTGCTGCGGCCCCATGTTGAGGACCAGTTCGTTGGCGTCCAGAAAGGTGTGCTCGCGCTCGTCCAAGTCGAGCGGCGAGTGGGGGAGCGTCTTGGTGGGGTCGCTCATTGGCCGCTCTCAATACCCAGGTTGACCTGCACCCACTCGCGGTCCTGCTGGATGATGCTGTAGTCCTTGCGCAGGGGATAGCCCTTCCAGTCTTCCGGGAGCAGAATCCGGCGCAGATCGGGATGCCCCTCAAAGCGGATGCCGAACATATCGAAGACTTCGCGCTCCAGCCAATTGGCCGTACTCCACAAGGCAACTGTGCTGGAGACGGCTTCGCCGTCGCCCACAGCTGTTTTCACTCGAATGCGCTCATTGCGGCTGAAGGAATAGAGAATCCAGATCACCTCAAAGGGCTGCGGGCGCTGCGGGTAGTGGGTGGCGGTGCAATCGACCAGATAGTTGAACTCTTCCTCGTCGTGAAGCTGCTGCAGCACTTCATACACCACCGAGCGGTCCACGATCATGTAGCTCTGGCCCAGGTAAGTGCTGGCCTCGCGAATACCTGATCCGAACCGCTCTCGCAAGCGGCTAACCATTTCCGACTCCCACGGAACCGGAACCGGCCCCGCGGGCTTAGGAGGAGGCGGAGGCGCTGTCGGCTTGGGAGGCACCGTCACCGCTGGCTTGGCCACGCTCGGGGTAGAGGGCAGCGGAGGCTTGGAAACCGGTTGCTGTTCTTTCTCCGGCGATGCGGGTGGGGTGTTGCCCTTGGTCTCGTCAGGCATTGTGACGCCATTTCCCGGGGCCGAACCGCGAAAATCGCTTGAAAAGTCGCATAATTTTTAACAGCGCATCAATAGAGGTGTCAACGGAGCGTAGCTACAAATTGTTGTGATCCTCATCACCTTCCGTCTGTATTGTCGTGCTCCCCGTCCGCACAGGGTGGGTGATGGCTGGAGCGCCGTACCGGTCGTCAGATCCACTCCAACGCGCCTTTTTTCCAGATCCAGATATAGCCTACGATCAGGATGCCGAGGAAAATACCCATCTCCAGCAGTCCGAACTTGCCCAGCCAGCGGTAGCGCACCGCCCAGGGGAGCAAGAAAATGGTTTCCACGTCGAACACCACGAACAGGATGGCCACAATATAAAAGCGCACGGTGTAACGCCCGCGGGCATCATCGACTGGAGTGATGCCGCATTCGTAGGGCATGAGCTTGGTCTTGTGCGGGTTCTCCGGGCGAACCAGCTTGAACAGGACCAGCGTCACCGCGGGAATGGCGAACGCCACCCCCATAAAGATAAAGATGGGCACGTAATTTTGCGGCATAAGCCAGTGCTCCCAACGTGCAAGGCGGGCTGTTGAACCCGTCACTATACCCTCTCGGACGCGGCCCTTCAATGGAAGAAGATCACAGGAGAATGTGACATCGCGCACAGGTAAGTAGGTTGGGGATCGGAGACGCCGGCCCCCGGTCATGCCGCACCAACAGAGCCCAGCGGTGAACCGCGGAGCCGCGGCACAAACTTTGTGCGGGCGGAAAGTAGGCGAACTGCCGTCCCATTTATAATCCGCACGTGGCCCTTGACGAGAAAATCTACGAACTGCGCCGCCAGAAATTGAAACAGATTGAGGCCTTGGGGCAGCCCGCCTACCCCACCCGTTTCGACTTCACCCACATGATCCCGCAGATTCTGGCCGAGTATGGAGGCCAGAGCGCGGAGCAACTGGACGCGGCTCGCGTCAACGTGCGCGTGGCCGGACGCATCATGGCGATTCGCCTCATGGGCAAGGCGGGCTTCGCCCACCTGCAGCAAAACGGACAACGCCTGCAGATTTACGTCAAAAAGGACGCGGTGGGCGAGAAAGGATTCGAGCTTTATAAGCTGCTCGACCTGGGCGACTACGTGGGCGTCAGTGGTTATCTGTTCCGCACCAAAACCGGCGAACTGACTGTACACGTGGAGACGCTCACATTTCTGGTCAAGGACCTGCTTCCCTTGCCGGAAAAATGGCATGGCCTGACCGACGTGGAGCTGCGCTATCGCCAGCGCTATCTCGACTTGATCATGAACCCGGAAGTACGCGAGGTTTTCATCAAGCGCAGCCGCCTGGTGCAGTCATTCCGCAATTCGTTGAACAGCCGCGGCTACATCGAGGTGGAAACGCCGATGATGCAGCCCATCGCCGGAGGGGCGGTCGCACGGCCCTTCGTCACCCACCACAACACCCTGGACATGGATCTCTACCTGCGCATCGCCCCGGAGCTTTACCTGAAGCGGCTGACGGTCGGCGGGCTGGACCGGGTGTTCGAGATCAATCGCAATTTCCGCAATGAGGGTCTGGGATGGCGTTGGAATCCTGAGTTCACCATGCTGGAGTTCTACCAGGCTTATGCCGACTTTCGCGAGGTGATGGCGCTCACCGAGGAACTACTGGAGCAGGCCGCGCGCGACGTCACCGGCGGTACAACGGTTACCTACGACGGCAAGCAGGTCAATTTCGACCGCGCCGCCTGGCAACGGCTCACCATGCGCGAGGCCATCATCAAGTTCTGGCCGGAGGCGGCCAGCCCTAAGCCGCAGATGAGCGATTTTGCCTCCGGCGAGCGGGTGGCGGCGCTGGTCAAACGCTTCAACACCGTGCACGAGCACATGCCTTATGACCCCAGTGCGCCGATCGGCAGAACCATCGCCGATTTGTTTGAGGCGGTGGCCGAGGAACACCTGGTGCAACCCACCAGCATTTACGAATTCCCGGTCGCGGTGTCGCCGCTTTCCAAGAACAAGCCAGACGAGCCCGACTGGGTGGAGCGCTTCGAAATCTTTGCCGGAGGCATGGAAATTGCCAACGGCTTCAGCGAGCTCAATGACCCCGAGGAACAACGGCGACGTTTCCAGCAGCAGTTAGCCGAGCGGGAGCGCGGCGACGAAGAGGCCCACCAGATGGATGAGGACTACATTCGCGCTTTGTCCTACGGACTGCCTCCCACGGGTGGCTGCGGGGTCGGCATCGACCGGGTCGCCATGCTGCTGACCGGCTCGCCCACGATTCGGGATGTCATTCTCTTCCCCCTGCTGCGGCCGGAGCGACAAGCCGCGGAAGAGGAAGCGCCCAAGGCATCATCCTAGGGGGAAAGAACTGTACTTAGGGCGTAATGGGCTACGTCTCCTCGAGTTCGCGGGCGCCCCTGACTGCCGGTACTAGGCCCTTCGTAACGGTGGCTTGGGCGATGCCGTTACCAACGGCTCTGGCAGCCCCCTGGCCCGTTTGACCGCGCCCTGCGGCTCTCTTATATTCAGAAGAGCGGATGAGGTTTTGTGAGCCCGACCCAAACCAAAGATAATTGCAAGCGCGAACTGCAGGTGGAAGTACCCGCGGAGGTGGTGGCGCGGGAAACCGATACCCTGATGCAGCGTTATCAAAAGCTGGCTCGCTTACCCGGGTTCCGCCGGGGCCGCGTCCCGCCCGGCCTCATCCGGCAACGCTTCGCCGAGGACATTAAAACCGACATCGTGGAAAACCTTGTTCCCCGCTATTTCCGCGAGGAAGCCGAGAAGCAGGGGCTCCACCCGGTTTCGCAGCCGCGTATCACCGATTTGCATATTCAAGAGGGCGAACCGCTGCGTTTTAAGGCGAGTTTCGAGATTCTTCCCGAGATCGAAGTCTCCGGCTACAAGGAATTACGGGTAGAGAAGCCCGACACGACCGTCTCCGAGCAGGAAGTAGAGGACGCGCTCAAGAACTTGCGCGAGCAGCACGCCAGCTTCACCCCCGTGGAAGGACGAGCCCTGGCCGACGGAGACTTTGCCCAGGTTTCCTTCAACGGCGTCCCCAAGGAGCCGGGTTCCAAGCCCGTGCACGTGGATGAGGTGATGGTGGAAATTGCGGGCAGCAATACCATGCCTGAGTTCACCCAGAACCTGCGGGGACTATCGTCCGGGGACGAGCGCACGTTTGATGTCACCTATCCGCAGGAATTTTCCGAAGAGCGCCTGGCGGG
>DATGIY010000139.1:0-3411 GCA_035295475.1 Terriglobales bacterium | reverse complement strand
GTGGGAATTCCGGCGCGTATCGTGAACGGCTTTCGGGGCGGCGAGTTCAACGACCTTACCGGCAGCTACCTGATTCGCGGCCGCGATGCCCATTCCTGGGTGGAGGCTTACATCCCGGGATACGGCTGGACGACGTTCGATCCCACTCCGGCCGGGCTGGGGATTGCTCCAGGCCGCTGGAACCGGCTGCTGCTTTACGTGGACGCGGCTTCGGAGTTCTGGCGGGAATGGGTGGTGAATTACGACTTCGCGCACCAGCGCACCTTGGAGCAGACAGCCGGGCAGCATACGCGCGTGGTTTGGGAGCGCCAGCGTGTCTGGCTGCGTTACCAGTATTTGTCCTTGCTGGCCTATACGCGGCTAGCCCAGCGGTCGTTTTTGCGGTCGTATTGGCGATGGGCAGCAGGCTGGGCTGGCGCCGTTGTCCTCCTGATACTCCTTGTCAACGCCGGACGCATCAGGCGCGGCTGGCGCTGCCGGCGGTTGGCGGCGCGCCCCCAGGAAGCGCCGCAGCTGGCCGCCAGCATCTGGTACGAACGCATGACGCGACAAATCGCCCGGCGAGGTTGGCGCAAAGCGCCTGCGCAGACGCCGCAGGAGTTTGTGGCCAGCATTGGGGAAGATGGTTTGCGGGACCGGGTGGCCCGCTTCACCCGCCACTACGAGCGCGCCCGGTTTGCCCAATCCGCGGAAGACGCCGGGCAGCTGGCCGATTTATATGAGGAAATAAGCGCCACCCGCCGGTGATCCCGGACTCATAACGGCCGAACTTGGGCGACATTCCGGTTAATCACGAAAATGCGGATGTTGTTGCTGGCAGGATCGGCCGGAATCAAAAAAAAGCCAGGTTTGGCGGGATTCCAGGCCTCCGTGGTACCGAGAATCTTCTCGCCATCGCGGAAGCTGACCTCCATAACCCGGCCACGGTGGGGAGAATTAGTGTCGTAGTGATCGTGGTGTTCCGGCGCGCCGGCAAATTCCTTCACAAAGAACACCGCCTTTAATTGGGCTAACTGGAGGTCCACACCTGCTTCGGCGGGAGAATTTTCTTCGGGAAAGAGGCGGAAGCGGTCGCGAAGCGGCGAAAAGTTAAAGACATACCCCTTCAGGCGACGCCCGTCGAGGCAGGCTGCCACCAGCTTGCTGGGCTTTGCCAGCGGAGCGACAGGTGTCGGATGCGCGCCGGGGAGATTCAAATCAGGTCGCGGCAACTCCGCAAACTCCATTGTCACCGACGGCGCCGCTGACTGAGACAGCCAGCGCGTAACCGTGGTAAGTGTTGATTCCCATTTTCGAACCAGACCTAAGATGCTGAAAATACAGGCCCATGTTCTCGTTTGCCCTTTATACCCAGGCCCAGACAGGGTTGGTCGCAATGCTAAAATAGTGGGATTGCATGCCCTTCAATGAAGCAATAGTAGCCCCAGCAACCGAACAATCCAGCCCGCGGAGACCCACCAAAGTAGGGTTTGTGAGCCTAGGGTGTCCGAAGAATCTGGTGGACAGTGAGGTCATGATGGGCATCCTGCAGCGCGCCGGGGCCGAACTGACGCCTCACGCCGAGGAAGCCGACGTGATCGTGGTCAACACCTGCTCGTTTATCGGCAGCGCCCAGCAGGAGTCGGTGGACACCATCCTGGAAATGGCCGGACATAAGACTGCCGGCCGCGCCAAACGGCTGGTGGTGGCCGGTTGCCTGGTAGAGCGATATCGCAACCAGATTCGCGAGGATATTCCCGAAGTGGATGCGGTGGTGGGTACCGGCGAGCTGGAGGAAATTCTGGCCGCCGCCGGAATCACCAGTCCATCTTCAACACCGCACAACGGCAAGCAGCGGTCGCCCTTCAATATTTTGAATTCCCGGCCCGAAGCCCAGGCCCGGGAGGTTCGCGGGCGGTTCTCCCGCGAAAGCTGGGATGGGGCCATCGCCGATCTGCCCAATTATCTTTACGACGAAAGCACGCCGCGCCTGCTGGCGACGCCTGGATACTCCGCCTACATCAAGGTTGCCGAAGGCTGCGATCACCCCTGCAGCTTCTGCATCATTCCCCAGCTGCGGGGAAAATTTCGTTCCCGCCGCTTCGAATCAGTGGTGGCGGAAGCCGAACGTCTTGCCCAGAGTGGTGTGCGCGAGATTACGCTCATCGGACAGGACACCACCTGCTACGGAGAAGACCTGGGTCTTAAAGACGGTTTGGCGCTTCTGCTCAAGCAACTGGCGGGGATTGAGGAGTTGCGCTGGGTGCGTTTTCTGTATGCCTATCCCAACAAGATTACGGGCCGGCTGCTGGAAACAATCGCCGGCAGCAGCAAGATTTGCTCTTACATGGACGTGCCCCTGCAACATGCCTCGCCGGCTGTGCTCAAGCGGATGCAGCGCGGAGGCAGCGGCGAACTTTTCATGCGCGCGGTGGAGAAAATGCGCCGCGCCATTCCGGGTGTCACCTTACGGACTACGTTTATTGTCGGTTTCCCCGGCGAGACGGAGAGAGATTTCGATGAACTTTGCGCTTTCGTGCGCCAGGCGGAATTCGACTGGATGGGCGCTTTCGCTTACTCGGATGAAGAAGGTTCCGCGGCGTTCCACCTCGACGGCAAACTGCCGGGGAAGGAAATCGAACGCCGGCGCCGGCACTTGATGAGCATCCAGAGGGGGATCAGCAATCGCAAGAAAAAATCTCTAATCGGACGGGAGTTCGATTTTCTGCTGGAAGGCCAGTCGCAGGAAAGCGATCTGCTGCTCGAGGGCCGCACCGAGATGCACGCTCCCGAAATTGATGGCAAGGTCTTGATCAACGATGCGGGTAGCCGCGAGGATCTCCGCCCGGGAAATTTTTATCGCTGCCAGATCAGCGAAGCGCACGATTATGACCTGGTCGCGAGAATCGTGTAATTCTGGAATTGCCCAGCTATAAATCGCTGTATTGCTCAATTCCCCATGCCCCGTAAGCGAGTGCTCACTCTACGCTGCCCTACCTGCAGGAAGCTGGTGCTGCGCACGGATGCGGAGTTTCCCTTCTGCAGCGAACGGTGCCGCCTGATTGACTTGGGAAAGTGGGCCAGCGGCGATTACGTAATCTCCACTCCGGTTGTGGATCCTGAAGAAATGGGGTTCAAAGCCGATCCCGGCAGCGCCAGCAGTCCGCCGACCGAGGGGCACGACAGCAGCGAAGCGAATCGACATATACTGCCGAGCCGGCGGAAACAGTGATGATCGCGGATAAGACCACAAGCGCAGGAGACAGAGCTGTGTCCTTTTCCCCCAGGGCCGGCAGGCCATCCTGGCTGATAGCCACCTTCCTGGGCTGCGGGAGAATGCGGCCCGGACCCGGCAGCTGGGCATCGGCGGCAACAGTCCTGCTGTGGTGGCTCATCTCACGGACTGCCGGCGATCGTACTCTGATAGTTCTG
>DATGIY010000138.1:0-4064 GCA_035295475.1 Terriglobales bacterium | reverse complement strand
TGGATGCCCCTGTGTTCCGCTCGATCCCAGTCACCCGGCCCAGCGCTTGCAATTTATGCTGGAAGATTCGGGAGCACGTCTGCTGCTGACAACTCGTGCGCTGCAGGCCAGAACCCAGTTAGCGGCCCCGGGAATCTGCCTGGTAGAAGATTGGCAATCGCCGCAGAGTCAACGACAGGAATTGCCCTCGGTCTCGGCAGATAACCTCGCCTACATCATTTATACGTCGGGTTCGACCGGTACTCCCAAGGGAGTCCTTCTTACCCACCGGGGATTACTCAATCATGCGCTGGCTGCCGTTCGACTTTACGGTCTGCAGCCGACCGATCGCATGCTGCAGTTTTCCTCCATCGGATTCGATATCTCGCTGGAAGAGATGTTTCCCACCTGGGCATCGGGCGGCACCGTTGTATTCCGGACTGACGATATGCCGCTGCCAGCCTCGGGGTTTCTTCGCTGGATTGGACAGCAGCGCATGACGGTTCTGGACCTGCCCACGGCGTACTGGCACGAACTGGTTCGGCAAATGTCCGAGTCCGATGAACCGGTACCACCGGAACTTCGTCTCGTAATCGTGGGAGGGGAGAAGGCGTCCAGCGCGGCCTTGGCGACCTGGCAGAAGATCACTCAGGGGCAGGTACGCTGGATCAATACCTACGGCCCAACCGAAGCCAGCGTGATTGCCACGGCTTACGAACCGGATCTGAAATCTCTGAAGCCGATTCCCGAGGTGTTACCCATTGGCCGTCCCATCGCCAACACCCGGGTCTATCTGCTGGACGAAATGTTGAGGCCTGTTCCAGTGGGATCTCCCGGCGAATTGCACATCGCCGGGGATGGCGTTGCGCGCGGCTATTGCAATCGCCCCCGGGAGACGGCGGAAAAATTCCTAACCGATCCTTTTAACCCCAAACCGGCGCACCTATACCGAACCGGCGACATGGGTCGATACCTGCCGGACGGAAACATTGAATATCTCGGCCGTCGTGATCTCCAGGTCAAAATCCGCGGATACAGAGTGGAGGTCGGTGAAGTTGAATCCGTTCTCGCCTCTTTGCCCGCTGTCCACCAAGCGGTCGTGATTGCGAATGCAACCCCATCGGGTGACACTCGGCTGGTAGCTTACGTCGTTCCGGAAAATGGCAACGCAGGCGATGGCAGCCAATGGCGCAACCTGCTCAAAGAACGCCTTCCGGAATACATGGTGCCCGCAACCTTCGTGAAGCTGAATGCGCTGCCCCTCACGATCAATGGCAAGGTGGATCGCCGGGCTCTGCAGAAAATGTGGCCGCTCTCTCCGGCTGCCAGGAGCAGCAAGTCCGCGGATGACACGACGGAGAAGCTGTTAGCGATCTGGCGATCAATTTTTGACGATGAGTCGATCCGGCCCGACGACAATTTTTGGGACCTGGGCGGGCATTCACTGCTGGCTGCGCGCCTGGTGCAACGAATCGAGCGGGCTTTCGGCAGGCGGTTGACGTTGCCCGTGCTGCTCCACGCGCCCACTGTCGCTCAGCTCGCCCAGGTGCTCAAGAGCGACGGTCCTTCTCCGGCCTGGTCGTGCCTGGTTCCCCTGCAGACCGCCGGTTCCAGGCCTCCTTTCTTCTGCGTGCATGGAGTGGGCGGCAACATCGTGGGTTTTCGCGAATTGGCGCGCTACGTGGGTGACGACCAGCCCTTCTACGGAGTACAAGCGCAGGGATTGGATGGAAAGCTGCCCTGCCTGGTCCGGGTGGAAGACATGGCGAAGCGGTACCTCGACGAAATACGCCGTCTGCAACCCCGCGGTCCTTATCTGTTGGGAGGGTTTTCTTTTGGCGGCCTGGTGGCATTCGAGGCCGCGCAACAGTTGCAGTCGCAAGGTGAAGAGGTGGGCTTGGTCGCGCTGCTTGACACTTCACCCTTTCATACTCGATCACTTACCGCTTCGTTGCTTAGCATGTTGCGCATGCCCAGCGAGCAGCAGCTTATGTATGTGCTGCCCAAAACCGTGAAAAAAGGAATTCGCCGCCGCCTGGTCTGGCTGAATCTGCCGGCGGAAATCAAGAACGTGCAAAGGTCATGCTATGAGGCTGAACAGCACTATCAACTTCGGCCCTATTCTGGTGCTGTCACGCTCTTCGGCGCCACGGAATATCTGCCGTCATCGCATGATCCTTACGCCCGCTGGCGGGAATTGGCGCTGGGCGGACTGGAAATCCACGAGATATCAGGCCATCACGGCGACATCATTGTCGAACCGCAAGTGAGGGCGCTGGGAGCAAAGCTTCGAGCGTGCCTCAACGCGGCGCAAGCCCGCTCCTCGAAGCCGCAACTGCCGATGCCGGCAATATCGATTTAAACACAGAAATCATGTTGCAACCGCCCCTCTCGCGCAATGAAGTGCACGTTTGGTTGGTGCCCATAGCACCCGATTGCGTGGAACCGTTATCTCCTCTTCTTGCGCCGGCGGAGCGGGCGCGCGCCAGTCAGTTCAGGTTTGCTCGCGACAGCCAGCAATTCATCGTCGCCTGTGCGTCGCGACGCATTTTACTGGGGGAATACCTGAACATGGATCCTCTTACTTTGCGATTCGGGGAAGGCGCAAACGGCAAGCCCTTTCTGCTGGATGGATCGCACCGGTCGAGATTGCGCTTCAATACATCGCACTGCCAAGGGCTCGTCATTCATGCGTTCGCCAGCGATCGGGAAGTGGGAATCGATATTGAATCCGTTTCCGATCGGCTGGAAACCGAAACCATCGCGGCACGCTTCTTCTCTCCCCGCGAGCACGCCGCGCTGCGCGCCCTGCCCAAGGCTGACCAAGCCACCGGGTTCCTGAGCTTGTGGACGCGCAAAGAGGCCCTCTTGAAGGCCGCCGGCCTCGGACTTTCCTGGCCGCTGGACTCGGTAGAGTTTTCGTGGTCAGCAAAAGAGATTGTGGCGGTTAAAACGAATGATCCCGCCACGCCTATCTGGTGGTCGGTATGTGAGCTACCTGTTCCGGCAGGCTATGTGGGCGCGCTGGCGGCCGCCGGTGACGGCTACTGGGTTAAGACTTTCAACTGGTGCGAGAAGAGAGAACACCGCGCAGAATTGGCCCCTGCCAGGTGACCGATCCAGAAATGGCGACTCTCGTAACGGACAACCCGGTTACAGCTGCGAGTGGCGAGGCTGGCCTCGTCGCGTTCATCACGACCCAGGTAGTCCCGTGGGCCAAGAAAAGCTTTCTTGCGATCCTCGACCAGGGCTTGATTTCCGGCTCCAATTTCCTGACCAGCATCTTGCTTGCGCGATGGCTTGCTCCCGATCAGTACGGTTCTTATGCTGTCGCCTTCGCCATTTTCATTCTTCTTTCCCTTATTTATCTCGCGCTGCTGCTGGAGCCGATGTCGGTATTCGGCGGCAGTTCGTACAGCCGCGGCCTGTGGGAATACACCCGGGTTCTGCTTTGGCTGCAACTGGGGATCACGTTACTGATCGTGGCCATTCTCGGGGCTGTAACCCTTGCAGTCTGGCGGTTCGTTCCCACCGGAGGACTGGCCGGAGCACTGGCGGGAGTCACGCTGGCGGCTCCCTGTTTGTTCCTGTTTTGGCTTGCCCGGCGCGCCTACTACTTGGAGCTTTCGCCGGCGCGTGCCGTGCGGGGCGCGGCCTTTTACTGCGGGCTGGTGCTCATCGGCCTGTTCGTCCTGTACGAAAAAAGCCGGCTCTCACCGTTTACCGCGTTTTTGCTGTTTGCCTGCGCCGCTTTGCTGACCAGTTGCTTCTTGTTCTACGAACTCCGGCGGCTTCTCCCCTCAGATGGCACAAAACTGAGCACGCGGCACATCTGGAGCCGTCACTGGACGTATGGCCGCTGGGCGCTCGCGACCTCGGTGGCATCCTGGATCCCGGTTTATATTTACTATCCCTTGCTCAGCAGCCTCCACGGTATGAGTTATTCGGGGCAACTGCGCGCGGTCATGAATTTCACCAGCCCCATCGAGCAGACACAAATCGCGCTGGCCATGTTGTTCTTGCCCTATGCGGCGCGGGTTCAGGGCGGCAAGCCGGGGGGCAAATCGACGTGGCGACTGGCGGGC
>DATGIY010000137.1:0-3773 GCA_035295475.1 Terriglobales bacterium | reverse complement strand
TGAATACCGCGCGCGGTGTACCGTAGCCCGGGTTGGGAGAGCCATCCAGGAAGGTCCCCGGGGTCCCCGCGGGGATGAAGTCGGGCGCGCCATACACTGTGTTGAAGTAGCGGATGTTGATATTGTTCAGCGCGTTGAATGCTTCCGCCATCCCCTGCAGGTGTACCTGCTCAGTGACATTGAAGGTGCGTGAAAGGCGCAGATCCACCGTCTGGTAACTATCGCCGCGGAATGTGTTGCGGGGTTCTATGCCTACGCGATCGTTCAGGGGGAAACCGTCGCCGTTGGCGTCGAAGCCCACGAACTTGGTGAAGTAGTGGGGCGACTCCAGGGTGACGATAGTGGAAAACTCGAAATCGTTGAGCAGCGCGTTCAGGTGGGTAGGTCCAGCCAGGGTCATGCTGCCGACAAAGCGGTGGCGCACGTCGTCGGCCGAGAGCGCCTTTTCTGCGCCGAAGTTGCCGCTGTCTTGCGGAATCAGCACAAAGCTGGGGTTGGGACCGTTGTCCAGCGTCTTGCCCCAGGTGTAGCTGATGCCGTAGCCGAGATGGTGGCTGACGCGCTTGTTGAGGTTGACCAGCAGGCCATCGAATTCCGACCACCAGCGCGAATCCGCCTCAAAATAAGTGAAGTAATTCGGGTTTTGCGCTCCCGGAACTCCGGGCGCGCCGCATACCGATACCGGGCAGAAGAAGGTGTTCTTTAATCCGGCATCGCCTTTGGAATCGTGCACCAGTACCTGCCCGCTGGGAGCAGGCTGATTGATATTGAAGAAGCTGCCCAGGTGCACGCCATGCGTTCGCAGGTAGCTGATGTTCAGCACCGCGTTTTTGTAGGGCTGAAATTCGACCCCCAGGCTGCTCTGGATGCCATAGGGCAGCTTGTGATTCTGGGTGAAGCGCACAATGGTGGCGGGCAAGAGTACGCCGGGAGTCAGGGCGCTCTGGGGATTGGGATACTGCCCGTTGATCAAGCCGTTAAAGGCGTTCTGAAAGGCGCCTGGAAAGAAACCAGAATAGCCAAACAGCTGGGTGGTGGAGTTCAGGTTATCTTCGCCGGGGCGGAACTTGCCGTAGGCCGCGGTGCCGCCGCAGGAGGGCTCCTGGCACATGAGCAGGGGCGAGGGAATGGTTCCGTGGAACAGGCCAAAACCGCCGCGAATCACAATGGAGCGGCTGCCTCCCAGGTTATAGGCAAAGCCCGCCCGCGGATCCACTCCGTGGGGACTGTTGAGCACGTTGCTGGGCCACGTTTCAAAATCAACACGTGTGCCCAGAGTCAGTGTCAAATTCTGCGCGGGGCTGAAGCGGTCTTGCACGTAAAACCCGTCATAGGTATGGCCCAGGGTGCCACTGGCCTGATTGCGTACCGCCTGCGGATATCCGTTCATCTGGAACACCGAAGGGTTAAAGGAAGTCTCGTTGAAGTTGGGCGCCTGGAAGCGCTCCATCCACAGCACAACCGGGGTGTGGTCCAGCAGATTGGAGCGGTTACAGGGCGAGCTGGGATTGGTAGGATCGGGCGCGATGCACACGAAAGTCGCCTCAAAGGGATAAAACAACGGGAACGATTCGGTGGTGTTCACATGGTTGACGTCGCCGCCGAAGCTTATGGTGTGCCGGCCCACTGTCTTGGTCATGTCGTCTACCAGTTCAAAGCGAGCTTCGTTATAGAAATCGGGATTGCCGCGGTTGACCCCGATCGCGAACTGGTTGGCCACTTCCATGTGCGGCTCGGCGGTAACTGTGGGAAAGTCGAAGGAGCGCTTGGCGTACTGCATGCGCACTTCGTTGATCAAGCTGCTGGAGAAAGTGGAAGTCAGGCTGCCCACCAGCGACTGGTCGCGGGAAAAATTGTTTTTGAACCCGGAAGGCAAGTCGGAGCCGTCGTTGAGCGGGGAATAGTTGCGTAGCCGCCCGTCATCAAAGAAATACCGCACGTACATGTATTCCTTCTGGCTGAAGGCGTGGTCCAGTTTCAGCAGAAAGTTGTCGTAATTATTGACCCGGGTGACGTTCAGATTCTCTGCCGGAAAACCGATGCTCGACTTGAACTGGTTGATGGTGTTGATGTTGTTCAGGATGATGGAGTTGTAATACGGCGACTCCGTGTGCCGTTGGCCTTCATAGTTGGCGAAAAAGAAGGTTTTGTCCTTCTGGATGGGACCGCCGAAGGTGAACCCGTACTGGTTCTGCCGCAGCTTGTCCAACAGGCGGCAACCGCCGGAGGCGAGATCGCCGGGTACGGCGCAGGTGGAGGGATCGCGCGAGGCCAGCAGGCTCTTGGCGTCCATCGCGTCATTGCGAAAATACTCGTAGGCGGCGCCATGGAAGTTGTTGGTTCCGCTCTTGGTGATGATGTCCACAATGCCGCCCACGGCGCGCCCGAACTCGCTGCTGTAGTCGCTGTTAATCACGCGGAACTCCCGCACCGCATCCTGGGAGGGCGTGTACTTCTGCACCCCGGAAGCCGTGGAGATGTCGTCTGCCCCGTCAATGGCCACGAAGTTGTAGTGAATATTCTGCCCGGCAAAAGAAAGCTTGGTGACCGGCTCGATGATCACATCGGTGCTGCCCGAAGTCGTGTCGCCGATGGTCACCCCCGGCGCCAGCAGCGCAAAATCGATGAATTGCCGGCCATTTACGGGCAGATCTTTGATTTTGTTCTCGTCAATGACCGAGCTGACCATGGTGCGGGTGGGTTCGGCGGTCACGCCCACATCCTCGACCTGCACCTCCTGCGTAACCTCTCCCAGGGGAAGGGTGAAATCCACCGCGCCCACTTGTCCTACATCAAGGTGGATTCGCTTAACCTGTTTCTGAAATCCCTTTCGCTCCGCCGTCACCATGTAGTCGCCCACCGGCAAGAGGCCGATCTGATAATCGCCGCCGGTGCTGCTACTGGTGCTGCGGGAAAAGCTGGTCGCGGTATTGACCACGGTGATCTTGGCATCCGGAATCACCGCTCCCGTGCTGTCGAACACCCGGCCTTGCACCGTTACCGTCACCACCTGCGACAGAGCAGGCAGGCTGACGAACATGACCGCTAACCACACCCATACCAGGCTGCAACCCACCACGCGGGCACGCATCATTTGTCTTTCACCTCAACGGGATATAAGGACGGATAAGGCGCGGCACTGCTGCAGTCTGCATCTGATATTTGAAATCCGGTCTATTGTCAAGACGATACTTGGATTCGCGCATTGGGTGGCGTTCGATGGCGTACCTTCAAGGCCATCGTTGCGAATCTCAACAGACCCCCGGCAACAGCCTCCGCTGGCTCCCCGGCGCACCGGTCAGCGCGGACGCGTCAGCACGGTTTGATAAGGATCGAGCAGTAATTTGTGCGCTCCGGCCGGGGCCCGCAGCCGGAAATGGCTCTCCCTCCCGTCCGCAAAAACCCGCCCCAGCAGCACCGGCGTGCGCCCCCGGACCAGGGCATAGACAGGCACAGAAGTGACCAGGTCCGCGGGCGCATCGTCTTGCCGGATGGTGCCCGTAGCTTCCACAAGATTTCCCTTCCGCGGGAATTTTGCGTCCTCTACCTGCAGCCGGGGAATGGCCGTCCCGTTTACCCAGCCGTCGAAAAACCAGTCTAGCGATTTGCGTTTCTCGTACCACAACGAGCGTGGCAGGTTTGCTTCGAATGCCTGCTGCACATCGCGCAGCGTCATCATCTTCCCCGCATACTGCTGTTGCAGGCTGCGCAAAACCTGCAGGAAGTTTTCATCACCGCTCTCGTTCACCGCCTTCTTACCGCGAGCCTGCCTG
>DATGIY010000136.1:0-3484 GCA_035295475.1 Terriglobales bacterium | reverse complement strand
GGCCAACTCCTCAGCGCTCATGCCATCGCATGTCACCGCCAGAACCCGGGTCGGCAGGGAAGCAGCTGGCGCCGCTCCTCCGCCCACTACCGACGTCCCCTCCACGGTCTCCAGCCTGAGCCGGCCTGCTCCCGCTTCGAGCTTCTTCCTGATTGCCTCCGCCCGCTTCTCGATCTCTTCTGCCTTCAGCCCCAGCATGCGTACCGCCGGAATGTCCCGGTAGTCCTGCCGCACATAGGCCAGCAACGTGGCTTCCAGCGCGGCATAGGTAAGCTTGTCCACCCGCAGGGCGCGAAACAGAGGGTTCGTTCGTATTCGCGCGATCAGCTCCTTCTTCCCGCTTAGCATTCCCGCCTGCGGCCCGCCCAGCAGCTTGTCTCCGCTGTAAGTCACGACGTCAACACCTGCGCGCAGGCTGTCGGCCACACCCGGCTCCCCGCTGATCCCCAACGATCGCAAATCGACCAGCGCTCCGCTGCCCAGGTCTTCCATCACCGGAATCCCGCGTTTGCGCCCCACGTCCACCAGTGCCCCCACGGTCGGCTGCTCGGTAAATCCCGTGATCTGGAAATTCGACCGGTGTACGCGCAGCAGCAGGCGGGTGCTTTCGTTGATCGCCCGCTCGTAGTCGGCAATGCGGGTGCGGTTGGTCGTCCCCACTTCCCGCAGCTTCGCCCCTGACTTCGCCATCACCTCGGGAATGCGGAACGAGCCGCCAATCTCCACCAGTTCGCCGCGCGAAACAACGACCTCGCCGCCCTCGGCCAGCGTATTTAAACCCAGCAGCACCGCCGCGGCATTGTTGTTCACCACCACCGTGGAAATTGCGGACTCTGCCCCTGCCACCAGCGACGCGAACAGCCGTGCGAACCATTTCTCCACGTGCACGTCGCGTTTGCCGCGTTCACCTTTTTCAATATCGAATTCCAGATTGGAGTAAGTGCAGGCTACGTTGCGCAGATGCTCGAGCGCGGCGGCGCTCAGGGGCGCCCGGCCCAGGTTGGTATGCAGAACTACGCCGGTGGCGTTGATTACCGTACGCAAGGAAAATTGCAGGTTGTGCCGCAGCTGCCGCTCCACCGCCGCTGCCAGCCCGGAAACGGCGAGTTCCACTCCCGCCGAATCCAGGGTTCCCGCCCCAATTTCCTCCCGCACCCGGCTCAGGACGGCGCGCGCCGCATCCGTTACCGCCGCGTGCCCTTCGCGCTCGGCCAGCGCGGAAATTTCGGACCGGCGCATCAGCTCGTCCACTCCCGGCAACCGCCGGTAAAGTTCGGATTTATCCGCTGTTCGCACCGCCGAAAATTATCCCACATCCGGCTAGCTGGCAGTCTTCTGGCAAGTTTTCTGGACACTCGGCGCTCTCTGCGTCTTTGCGGTGAAAAGGAAAAGAATTAGGAAAGGAACTACACCAGCACTTCCGGCACTTCCATCTGTCCTTTGCGGAACGCCGCCACGAACGCCTCCACCACCTGCGGATCAAAATCGCTGCCCGCGCCTTTCACGATGGTTTCTTTGGCTTCGAATGGCGACATGGCTTTACGGTACGGCCGGTCGCTGGTCAGCGAATCATATACGTCTGCCACGGAGAGAATTCGTGCTTCCAGCGGAATCTTTTCGCCTTCCGTCGGGTGATACCCGGAGCCGTCGAACTTGTCATGGTGCGCCAGGATGATGGGAATCAGCCGGGACAGCGATCCTCCCACCGGCTCCAGCATATCGATGCCGAAGTCCACGTGCTTGCGCATCTCTTTCGACTCGTCTGCCGTCAGCCGCGACGCTTTGTGCAAAATATCCCGGCTCACTTCCAGCTTGCCCAGATCGTGCAGCAGTGCGGCCGCTCTCACGTCTTCGATCCGCTCCGCCCCCAATCCCATTTGCACCGCAATCTTCGCCCCGTAGACCGACACCCGGTAAGAGTGATTCTGCGTGTATTTATCGTTGGAGATGAACTGGCTCAGGATGAGCAAAATCCCATGATATGTGCGCCGCAGTTCCCGCACGTGCGCTTCCTTCTTCTCATAGAGCGTACCCATGGTGTACGCCGTGATCATCAGGATCCCGCCCCACACCGTCAGCTCAAACCATTCGTCGTACGTCCCCAGAGTGACGTTGGAACGATGAAAAAGCGCAGGATTGAAGTACGTGACCAGCACTACTAGGCATACGCTGGCCAGAGCCGTCAGCGTGGCGTGCCGCCGTCCATAAATATAAGCGGAAAATAAGGTAGGCAGGCTGTAGAGCCCGAGCACCATATGGTGCCCATCAAGCAGCAGATTGCTTAGACCCGCCAGCACGAACAGCGAGAGCACCAGCCACAGCTCGCGGTTTACCTCTTCCAGGTGTCGGCGCAAGTCCGTAAACGACGAGCCTCCACCGCTGTTCACGCCCGGCCACGACAGCGCCGTCTCCACTTCGCCTTTCAGAGAATCAAGCCCCACTCGCCACCTCTCCTCCCCACAGCTCCTGGCTCAGCAAGAGGGCGGTTGCAGGTCTATCGCGGGAGGAACCGCTATTCGATGATCGTAAGGTTTCCCCCGTCACTTGCCAAATTACATAAGTAATCCTTTGTGGAACAGGCCGATTCCAGCTCTTCGCCCAATCGGCCTCCTCCCCGTGCTACTTCGCCTTCCTCCACGCCGACGCGTTGAGGCATTGCACCGTCCCGTCAATCACTTTGCCCAGTCCTTCTCGGAACTGCCCTTCATCCACAATTTCCCGGCTGGCTATGGACTCTGTCATCGACAGTGCTGCCCCCACAAACGATAGCGCTGCCTCCTTCTTCTCCGCTCCCGTCCGGCTGCCAAACAATCCCTCGATCCCCTGTACCACCGCCGGAACAAACGCGATTCCCCGCAACAGCTTCGATAAAAAATTCACAACCCTTCCTCCTTCCGCTGGTAACAACACCTGTGTAGCGACAGCCGCCCCCGGCTGTCCCTCCCTAACGAGTTCTTTGTCATCCTGAGGAAGCGCTAGCCGCGCTGGCGCGGCTAGCCCGACGAAGGACCTATGCATTCGCCTCGCCGTGTGAGCAATACCTGTGCAGCGACAGCCGCCCTCGGCTGTACGGGTGGGCGCAGCCCGCCTGCTCTCTCCGCCGCTTTCAACTTGCGGGGCTATCGGCTATCCATCCCTAACGAGTTCTTTGTCATCCTGAGGAAGCGCTAGCCGCGCTCGCGCGGCTAGCCCGACGAAGGACCTGTGCATTTCGCCTCTCGGCGCGAGCAATCCCTCCTCTACCTCCCATGTATCCGGAAATAATCCACTCCCACATGCAGCAGAGTAATAACGGTAGCCACGAACGCGCTGATCCCTCCCACCCGGTTCACGAACTGCTCATGCCGCTCCACCCGCTCCTCCAGTTCCTTCAGCTTCCCCGGATGCCCATTGCCCACCAGCCACCGCATCTGCGCTTTCAGCTGCGACAAATCCTCCAGCACCTTCTGCTCAAATTCCGTCATAGTGGATAATCCACTCGCAG
>DATGIY010000135.1:0-4146 GCA_035295475.1 Terriglobales bacterium | reverse complement strand
CACAGCAAACAGTTTGTCCGGACCTCGAGCACGGTCGCCAGGGACAACCGTGCCGCAATCTCTGGGCCTGCCGGCCAGGTCGCGGATGGCAACCATGCAACCTGGCAAGCGGGAGTGGCACTCGATCAACTGAAGTGTGCAGGGCTTTGCCGCGAATATCAGGTTGTCCGGAAGCAGCACGGCGAAGGGTTCATCGCCGACCAGAGGTTGGGTACAGGCGATGGCGTGGGCGAGTCCCAGGGGCTGTTCCTGAATGACAACGCGCAGTTCGAATCGCTCGCGCAGCCGGCGCCATTCCTGCAGCGCCCGCCCGTTCCCACGGGCAGCAACCTGCCGCTCCAGCAAGGGATCGGGCTGGAAATAATGCTCCAGGTCGTGTTTGCCGGGCGCGCTCACCACAACGATTTCCTCCAGGCCGCTGGCTACGGCTTCTTCCACCGCGTGCTGAATCAGCGGCTTGCCCGCCACCGGCAAAAGTTCCTTGGCAACACACTTCGTGGCCGGCAACCAGCGCGTCCCCAACCCGGCCGCCGGAATCACCGCTTTGCGAATAGTTCGCGACACAGATCCCTCCTGCGCCTTCTGCCTTCAGAAAACGGCTGGCGCATCACCGGCACTCTGTCCACCGGAATCGAAGCGGGTTGTTGCTTTTCCGACTCCCATTTCATGGACGACGACTGCAGCCGGGGATGAGAAATCAGTAAGTGCCAGATCAGGGCTTGCAGCGACTCGGTGTATGCGGTCACCTTTTCCGGGCTGACCACGGGTATGATCACGCACGCATCCGCGACCTTCCCGGTATATCCGCCTTTGCGGCCCACGACGCCGCCGATCCGCGCGCCTACGCTCTTGGCATAAGCCAAGGCATTGACTAGATTGACGCTGATCCGCCGCTCCGCATCACCTCCTCCCACTGAGAACACCAAGACCATGTCAGCGGCGCAGATTCGGCTGCTCCGCAACCAATCGGCATAGCAGGTTTCCCAGCCATCGTCGTTGATGCGGGCGGTCAGTTCGGAGACGTTATCGGTAGGTGTGTAGGCCTCAAAATTCGCGATCTTGCGAAAGTCGTTGACCGCGTGCGAGGCGTGTCCGGCTCCTCCTCCCACCCCAAGGATGAATAGCCGCCCGCCTTCTTCCCGCACACGCACGAGCAACTCCAGTAACTTCTGAATGCTGCCTTGATCCAAGAGACGGAGGATGCGTCCGCATCCTTCAAGAAACTGCGCTATGTAATTCATGGCGATCCTGAAATCTCTGCCGGCTTTCACATCATGAGGGGGAAGTCAGCGCGGCCTATTAATCCGATCTCTGCCCGACAATAAGAGTCGAATATCCCGCCACGATGCGGCCGAAGGAGATCAGGTACAGAAGCTGCGAGCAGGCGTGGCACACGCGTTTGGCGCCGTTTTTCCAGCACTCTTCGCGAATCAACACCGGGGCGTTATGCAATGCCAGAGTCCCAAATCCACAGCTCTCCACGAGCAGCCGCAAAGTCCTCGGCTCGAAGGAGAAGAGGTGGTTCGGTGGGTCATAGCCGACAATCGGCCGCTTGGGCGAATTCATCCAGAAGGGGTCGGCAAAGCCCAGACTGCGCCGGGCACGACCAATCATTTCATGTAAACGGGCATCAGGAACCACCGCCAGCAGAAGTCCATGGCGGACCAGCAGACCACGCAACCCCCGCAGCACCCGGCGAGGATTGCGCAAGTGTTCCAGGACATTCAGCAGGGTTACCACATCAAAAGGTGGACCGTGGTAAGCTGCCAGGAACGATTCCACGGTTGCGGTAGAAGTTGGAATGCGATTGCGCTCGCGGGCGAACTGGCTGTTCTTTGCCGAGGGCTCCACTCCCTGCACTGTGAAGCCGGCGCCGCGCATGGCGAGAAGAAAATTACCTCGCGAACTGCCCACATCGAGCACCGAGCCCTGGCTGCGAAAACGCAGCACCACGTCGCGAATACGGCGGTCAAAGGCCTCTTCTCCCTCTCCCCTCCATTCACTTTCGCCATCGAAAGCGTCATAGAAATCCCGCAGTTCCTCGCTTTCTGGCTGAGGATTAACGTAACGCAGCCCGCACTCATTGCATTGCGCCACGGCATAGCCTCTTCCTTGCAGATGGATGGCAAACTCCCAACTGCCGCAGGCGGCGCAATTGGTTAGAAGGCGCTGGCCCTGATCGCGGCTGGCGACCGGATTTTTCATCGGCATAAGGGCTTAAGCCTCTGGCCGGCAGGGCGGCATTGGGTACGCGACCCGGATGGCAGGCCGACGCTGGATTCAGCCAGATCGGTAGCGATGATGCCTACCGCTTCCCACAAATCGCGGGCCACAAAACTTGGCTGCAGGAAGGGCGGATGGATAAAGCGGCAATGCTCGCATTTCCACCGCCCAAGAAAGATCGTGCAGCACCCCGCGCGCGTCCCCGCCTCGATGTCGCTCAAACCGTCGCCCACCATGTAGGAATTTGGCAGGCTCACTCCCAAGTCCTGCGCGGCCCGCAGCAGCAGGCCAATTCCCGGTTTACGGCAATGGCAATGACGCCGAAGATGCCGATGCACTGCCTGGGGATGATGCAGGCAGTAATAAATGGCGTCGACCCAGGCCCCTGCTCTCCTCAATTCCGTGTTCAGCCGGCGATCCAGGCTGCGCAGCACGCGCACCGTGAAATGGCGCTTGGCAATCCCCGGCTGGTTGGAAACAATCACCACCGGCAGTTGCATCTGGTTCAGGCGGCGAATGGCCGCTGCAACCCGGGGGAGAAGGGTGAACTGCGCCAGGGTAAATGGCGAATCGATGATTCCCATATCCCGGTGGTAGATCAGGGAATTGATCACACCATCGCGGTCCAGAAATACCGCCGGACGATTCATGGCGTCCCTCTCCGCACGCGTAGTGCCGCGAATCAGGCCGCGGGCAAGGCAGGACGCGCAGCAGGCAGGCCCGGCATCGGCCGGGGACGCATTTGTGCACAACTTCTCGATTGCCGCTCCATGTGCGCCAGGCGGGCGTCGCGCGAGAGTACATTAAAGATCACTTTGCTGCCTTCCAGTTCCAGGCGGAAGCTCAATTCCCGCAGACCGGCATGGCGCATGGCCTGACGCAGGCGAGCCTTGTCTCCCTCGCAGTAGAGCGTCAAAAACCCGCCCCCGCCGGCTCCGGAAATCTTGCCGCCCAGAGCGCCATTGCGCTTGGCTATTTCATACCAGGCATCAATCTGCGCATTGCTGACGGCTCCGGCAAGCCGCTTCTTCGACTGCCAATGCGCGTCCATCAGCTCGCCAAAGCGCCGCAGATTGCCCTGGACGATCGCATCGCGAATCTCCAACCCGATGTCCTTGATTTCGCGGAGGCTGTTCGTCACGGCGGCCTGGTGGTTGCGGCAGGCGTTCTCCTGCTGGGCCAGGATGGCAGTCGCATCACGAGTCGCGAAGGTGTAAAAAAGCAGGAGATTGCTCTCCAGAGCCTCCAGAACTTCCGCACTCACTGCCAGTGGGCTGACGGAAACGTGTCCGTGGCGGTCAATCTCGATGGCCACCAGCCCGCCAAACGCGGCCATGTACTGATCCTGCTTGCCAATGGGCTTGCGTAACACCTGCAGTTCGATATTGCAGGCTTCTTCCGCCAGTTGCCGTGGCCCCGCCGGCGTCTGGGTCAGGATGTGCAACCCGTTGAGCAGGCCCACCAGGTAACAGCTGGAAGAGCCCAGTCCCGTGCCCGCGGGTATATCCGCCACGGAAACAATCTCCACACCGCTGGCGATGTGGAAGAAGCGCAGCGCCTCACGTACCAGCGTGTGCTCTACCTGATCAACGGAATCCACCAGTTCGGTTTGGCTGTAGGAAACACGGATACGGTCGTCGAGGATGGGCGTGTTCAGATTCAGATACATGTATTTGTCGATGCCCATGGCCAGAATGAACCCGCCGTGCTCTCCGTAGAAGCCCGGCAGATCCGTGCCTCCGCCGCCCAAAGTGATGCGAAATGGGGTTCGCGTAATGATCATGCTACCTCTCTGATGAGCTCAGGTGTGGGGGGAATCCTTTCTCAGGCGACACTCGCACTAGTGGTCGCCGATTGCGCCAGCTGAAAATACCTGACCGTGCGCCGCGCCCCCTCGGCGAGGGGAACTTTCGGAACCCACCC
>DATGIY010000134.1:0-4812 GCA_035295475.1 Terriglobales bacterium | reverse complement strand
GTCACTGCCGGCGGAGCCTCAATGCGGACCTTCACCACCGGGCCTTCTGCCCACTTATCGCGGATTTCGGGAATTTCGACGCGCCCTTGCAGCCACGCAACCGTGAGCTCCACCTGTTTGTCCGCTCCCTTCAGGCGCAGCAAAGCAGGCACGAAAGTATTAGCGGCAAGAAAGCGGTGGCTGCGGTGTTTGTGATCATCCGGGCTGCGGTTGTAATCCATCGCATCGCCGGCCGCTGGATCGGTCGATTCCACCAACGGCATGTGACACTCGCGGCACTCCACCGTGGTCCGCGGATCCCCCTTATGGTTCCAGTGGCTGGCGGCCCAGTTGTCATACTGGTTTTGCAGTTGTACCCAGCCTACGCGGTTCACTTCCTGATCAATAAATTGCTTGTGGCACGCCGCGCAGTATTCTGGCTTCTTGTACATCCGCTTGCTCAGCCGGTCGTGCTGCTCCGGCCACGTGCGGATCAGAAAATTGCGCGCCACCGCGCCCACGGTGTGATCCTGGCTCCACTGCCACAGGTACTCCCGCGGCTGAAACATCGTGTAATCGGCATTGCCCTGAATATCGGTCTTCTGAATGGAGTGACAGGCCAGACAGGAAACGCCGTCGTTGTAACCCTCCAGGCTTGTCAAGTTTTCGACCAGCACATTCTTCGTGCCGGAAAAAAGCGAGATGGGATCATGGCAGCCGCCGCAATAGCGAGTCGACTCCGGCCCGTTCTGCGTGGCCATGACATTCTGGATGCGCTGGAAGATGGGATCCATGGCAGCGTAGCGGTGCGCGCTGGTTTTCCATTCGTTGTAGATCTGGGTGTGACATCCACTGGCTCCGCAGGTCTCCGAGCCCGCCAGCGACCGCGGGTCGAAAGCCCCGTTGGTTGCCGTATGCGCCAGGCTTGGAGCAAATGGCCGGTCCTTGCCGAACAGGTAGCTGTAATTGGATGGAAACTGATTCCGATATCTAGTGCCGGAATACAGGATTGTGAGCGCCGCTATGGCACACACGCCAAGCACGGTCGCCACGGAAGCCGTGATCAGCCATCTCCTTGCGGTTTGGGAAGCGCCGTTCTTGCGCCGTCGCCACCAGGCGATGAACAAATGCGGCACCGTGGCCGCCACCAGCAACAACGTCGAAGCCAGATGGGTATAGCGCAGCCAGGGCGAGGTTTTCGCGCCCAACAGCCCCTGCCACGTCAATATCAAACCGGAAGCTACGCAGATGCCTAGCGCCGCAATCGCGATGTAACCCAGCAACAGCACATCGGACAGCGCCTGATCGGCGTAGGACTTCCAATGCCGCACCGAGTACCAGATCAAAGGAAGGAGCGCGATGATCCCGGCCATGGTGTGCAGCAGAAGTCCCCACTCCGTTCCCGGGGCGAAGGGGCCAAAGCTGATTGCCAGACCTGAAATCGTCTCGAACAGCAGAACAGCCGCCACGCTGCGTGATAACAGCGATGACCAGCCAATTCGCGTCAACTCAGCCTGCACTTCAGGTGTCTGCATGGGTCACTCTGCCCGAATCGGGCTCACGCTAGCAGTGCGGAAATCGGCCACGCAATAATGTTTTTGAACTACGTTGTTCTACCTCGACGCGTGCAAGCAAGATGCTTAATGAACAATTGCGTGTGATGTGTGTCACAGACAGGTTGGTCGCGATTGTGGAAAGGGAGCTTTGATTTTTCTTATCGGCGGTGTTCTGAATACCATACATCCGGCAGGGGGACTGTTTGGCACCGCGGGCGTGGTGCGCATTTCCTGGACAGTCGCGCTACCTCGCTTCCAGCTATACTGGCCGCGAACAAGTTCACCTCGGAGGATGAGATGGCAACCCCCGATAACCGCATGACCCGCCGCACTGCCCTTTACCTGATCGGTTCGGCCGCTGTGGCCGGCGCTATTTCCTTCCCCCTGCTCCAGGAGGACGCCAAGAGCCCCGCTCTCCGCCAGCTCTTGCCGAAGTTTAGCGATAGGTCGCGCTCCTTGCTCCTCCAGGCGATGCAGGCGCCAGGCTACCGCGGACGGATCACCGCCGCGGAGGCGGCTGCTCTGGTTCAGAACGAGAAAACAACCATGGAGCAGTTAATGGTTGATCTCATTCCACTGGCCCGCAGTTATTCCCATGCTCCTATTTCCAACTATTCGGTCGGAAGCGTAGTGCGCGGCGCCAGCGGCTGCCTGTACACGGGCTCCAATATCGAGATTTCCGGACAATCCCTGTGCTTTGCCGTGCATGCCGAGCAATCGGCCATATCCAACGCCTACATGCACGCAGAAACGGCCATCGCGGCGCTGGCGGTCAGCGCCGCCCCTTGTGGTCACTGCCGCCAGTTCATCAACGAGGCTTCGCCCGACGGCCAGATTATGATCCTGACTCCCGGCGCGCCTGCGAGCAAGCTCTCCGCGCTTCTGCCGGCGGCGTTCGGCCCCGCCGATTTGGGCAGGAAACACGGCGCCTTCCCGGTCACGGGAAGGAATCTGATGCTGGTTTCCCCGTCCTCTGATGCTGTGATCGCCGCTGCCCTGGAAGCCGCCCGCAAAGCCTATGCACCCTACAGCGCTTCTCCATCAGGGGTCGCGATCAAGAGCACGCAAGGCGAGATTTATCGCGGTTCCTACATCGAGAACGTGGCCTTCAACCCCAGCCTGTCTCCGCTGCAGATTGCTCTGGCGCAGATGATCGCTGCCGGCAAACCATACTCCACGATCTCGGAGGTGAAACTGGTGGAGGTGCAGGGGGCGAAAATCAGTCAGAAAGCGGTAACCGAAACGGTACTGAGCGCAATCGCACCTGCGGTAAGGTTGGGCTATGTGCTTGCCCGTGTCATATGAGTGTGCTGCACAATCATCGGCTGCTCATCGCAGTTTCGCTTCATGTCCGCGCCAGGAACAACCCCGATGCCGGATGCATCAATCCGATCGGCTAGAATCCGTCGCGCGAGAACTTCCCGGGGAACAATAATCCATTCTGCCGCTCATTCTGCTTGTGCTTGTCTCCGCCCCAGGTCCAGTAAAGGCCGATGTAGGCGTAGTTCTCAGTCTGCCCTGCGACCGAGTGGCCATAGCAGAACAGAAACTGCTCGCCTTCATGGTGCTTGAAATGGTAGTACCCGCCCAGATCGACCATCGTCGAGCCCTCGGTCTGCGGAGCGGCGCTTCCCTCTCGCCCATGGGCAAAGATCTCCGTGCCCAGTTCGAGCCTCTCCGTCAGCTCCTTTTTGATTAACCATCCCGTATAGGGGAAGTTGCGATACCCATTTTGCGGCACCACCTCGTAGCCGGCCCCGCCATCGAAGGTCCACTTGCCCACGTTCTTCTGCAGCCAGATCGGCAGCTTGTACCAGACTTTGCCCACCCCCAGACCTTTATCGGCGTTGCCGGTGGGCATTTCAAACATGGTGAAGCTGCCGATCTGGGGCATGTGTTTTCCCTCTTTAATGAAGGCGATCTTCGCTCCCAATTCCGTATCCGTCAGGCCAAATTCTGTCGGCCCGGTTCCGCTCGGCAGGTACACAGGATTGTTTCGTGGTGCCGCGATGCCCAACGGAAGCACCGCGTGCAGCTGCACTCTGGGCAGCGCGCCCCAGTTGAATTCGAAGGCCGGCCCCGCTGAGTCCATCTCTACCGGCGTGCCGTCGGCCGCGCCGAAAACATAGAACTCATAATGATGCAGCTCCACGGGGACGGGATCATCGGTTTGATACGGCGGCCCTTGGGCCCAGAGCTTGGGAGCCGTCAGCAGCAGGGCAAATAGAAACGCCCAAAGATGAATCGGTCGAGCCTTCAGCATCGTCATCCGATGGCCGGCTCAAGCTCAAAGCTCAGCCCCCTGCCGCCGCATCCGCTCGCCGCTCCCTCAAGCGCGTCTTTACGCAGTCTGCGTTTACGCATTCCTTCTCCTTGTCAGCCCCTATCTAGGATGCTCCCATCGCGTGTTGCTGTTCGCAGTCTAATGGCAAATCGGGCCCAAGCTGGAAGCTTTCCCCGATCACCTCTCGCTCGCTATTCTCTATGGGCGGCGGCTTTCTTGGCGTTGTCGATAGACAAAATACACCACCAACATCACCCCTAACAAAGGAGCGAAAGTCGGGATCGTGTATTGCAGGCCATTAACCCAGAATGTGCTGAGCGCGACCGCTATCAGCGCGGCCAAGGCCAGCAACGTGGGCCACGGGTGGGCTCGCAACTTTAACGGCAACGCGGCCACCGTCTCGGCCGGAATGGCTCGCCGAAAGTTTAAATGCGTGCATAGAATTACGATCCACACGTACAACATCCCGGCTACGGCGGTGCCGTAGAGAAACAGGAAAGCGTTATTGGGTGAAAAAATGGCTAACAGGATGGCGGTCACCATTCCCGCGCTGGAAATCGCGAGTGCCCGGTGTGGTACACCGTTTCCGCTTAAGTGACCGAGCCAGACGGGCGCATACCCGCCACGCGAGAGGGAAAACAGCATGCGGGTGGAGGTATACAGGTTGGTGTTCGCGCTGGAGAGAGCGGCGGTGATGACAACCAGATTCATGATGCCCGCGGCAAACGGAATGCCCACCTCCTGAAAAGCGCGAACAAATGGGCTGCCATTGATCGTCGAACTGCCCGTCTGATTCCATGGAGTCATGGCCAGCATCACCGTCATGGCGAGGACATAAAAGATAATGAGGCGGTAAACGATGCTGCGCATGGCGCGCGGGATGCTGGTCGTGGGATTCTGCGCTTCTCCGGCCGTCACCGCGATCACTTCCACTCCCATGTAACTGGTGATGGCGAGGGTCAGCGCCAGCCGCACTCCGCGCCAGCCGCGAGG
>DATGIY010000133.1:0-4461 GCA_035295475.1 Terriglobales bacterium | reverse complement strand
TGACCTGTCCAGCGTCAACTTCATGGGCGTGGACGGCCACCGGCTTCTGGTCTACGGCATTGCCTTCTGCGTGCTCGGGCTGGTTTTCGGGCTGGTGATGTACATGAGCCTGAAAAACCTGCCGGTGCATCGCTCCATGTTGGAAATTTCCGAGCTGATCTACGAAACCTGCAAGACCTACCTGATCACGCAAGGCAAATTCCTGCTCATTCTGGAAGCCCTGATCGGCGCCATCATCCTGCTTTATTTCGGCGTGTTGCTGCATTACGAGGCCGTCCGGGTGGCCGTCATTCTGGCCTTCAGCGTCATCGGCATTCTGGGCAGCTACGGCGTGGCCTGGTACGGCATTCGGGTCAACACCTTCGCCAACTCGCGCACTGCTTTTGCCGGATTAAGCGGCAAGCCCTACCCCATCTGGCAGATCCCGCTGCGCGCCGGCATGAGCATCGGCATGATGCTAGTGAGCGTCGAGCTGCTGATGATGCTCATCATCCTGCTCTTCGTGCCGCCGGATTACGCCGGACCATGCTTCATTGGCTTTGCTATCGGCGAGTCGCTGGGCGCGGCGGCGCTGCGCATCGCCGGCGGCATCTTCACCAAGATTGCCGATATTGGCTCCGACCTGATGAAGATTGTCTTCCGTATTAAAGAAGACGACGCGCGCAATCCCGGGGTGATTGCCGACTGCACCGGCGACAATGCCGGCGACTCGGTTGGCCCCAGCGCCGACGGCTTCGAAACCTATGGCGTCACCGGCGTGGCGCTCATCACCTTCATTCTGTTGGGCGTGAAGGATCCGACCATCCAGGTGCAGCTGCTGGTGTGGATCTTCGTCATGCGTATCATGATGCTGATCTCCAGCGCCGGCGCTTATTTCCTGAACGGCGCCATCGCCAAGGCGCGTTACGCTCATGCCGACAACATGAACTTCGAGACGCCGCTGACCTCGCTGGTGTGGCTGACCTCGCTGATTTCCATCGGCCTGACCTACCTGGTTTCCTACTACACCATTCCCAGCCTGGGCGGCGACACCAGCCTGTGGTGGAAGCTCTCATCCATCATCTCCTGCGGCACGCTGGCCGGAGCCATCATTCCGGAACTGGTGAAGGTGTTCACCTCTACCGAGTCGCGGCACGTGAAAGAAGTGGTGACCTCGGCTAATGAGGGCGGCGCTTCGCTGGGCATTCTGTCGGGCTTCGTGGCCGGCAACTTCTCCGCTTACTATCTGGGCGTGGTGATGGTCGCGCTGATGGGCATTTCCTACCTGGTCAGCACGCAGGGGTTGGGCGCGATTATGCTGGCAGCTCCGGTGTTTGCCTTTGGCCTGGTGGCCTTCGGCTTCCTGGGCATGGGCCCGGTGACCATCGCCGTGGATTCCTACGGCCCGGTGACGGACAACGCACAGTCGGTCTATGAGCTGTCGCTGATCGAGCAGATTCCCGGCATCGAGCGCGAAATTGAGCGCGACTACAAGATGGCGGTGAGGTTCGAGCGCGCCAAACACCTGCTGGAAGCCAATGACGGGGCGGGGAACACCTTCAAGGCTACGGCCAAGCCGGTGCTGATCGGGACTGCTGTAGTGGGCGCTACCACCATGATTTTCTCCATCATCATGGCGCTGACCAACGGGCTCACGGCGAACGTAGGCATGCTCTCGCTGCTGCACGCGCCCTTTGTCCTCGGCCTGATCACCGGCGGCGCCATGATTTACTGGTTCACGGGCGCTTCCACACAAGCGGTGACCACCGGGGCGTATCGCGCAGTGGAGTTCATTAAGGCGAACATCAAGCTGGAAGGCGTGGAGAAAGCTTCCGTGCACGACAGCAAGAAGGTGGTGGCCATCTGCACCCAGTACGCGCAGAAGGGCATGTTCATCATCTTCCTGGCCGTGTTCTTCGCCGCGCTGGCTTTTGCCTTTCTGGAACCGTTCTTCTTTGTCGGCTACTTGATCTCCATCGCCATCTTCGGCCTGTACCAGGCCATCTTCATGGCCAATGCAGGCGGCGCCTGGGATAACGCCAAGAAGATCGTGGAAGTGGAATTGAAGCAGAAGGGAACTGAACTGCACGCCGCCACGGTCGTGGGTGACACGGTCGGCGATCCCTTCAAGGACACCTCCTCCGTGGCCCTGAACCCGGTGATCAAGTTCACCACGTTGTTTGGCCTGCTGGCGGTGGAGCTGGCCGTGCGCCTGACCTACGAAACCGGTCCGGGGCTCAGCCGCATGCTGGCTGCCATCTTCTTTGTGATCTCGCTGATTTTCGTCTACCGTTCTTTTTACGGAATGCGGATCAAAGTGGCGGAAGCGGGCACGCCTGCGGCCGCCACGCCCCTGGAAGCCGACCTGCCTAGGGCGGCCTCGCGGTAAACCTCACCTGACGAGAGGGGGGCATCATGCCCCCCTTTTTTTGCCGAGACGCAACGAGTTACACCTCTACCGGTATACGAGCTTGCGCAAGCACGTGACACATTTTCTAGAGATGTTGCTTGAACATCTCCGCGGGCGGGAGCATTTGTGCCCCAGATGTGAGGTCGAGACCCCCCTTGCGAGAGCCGGCCAGATACCGAAGCCGCTACTGCTTGCCACTACCGTCCAAGTAGCAGCAGAACTCACCGAGGTCCGAATAGAGCCCCATGCACCAAGGCGCGCCCAGCTTTTCCATGCGGCCATTGCCGGCGGTCGAAACTGATGCCCGCCGTGATTGCGCCGGGCTCGCGGAAACTCTGATCCAGGCTCAGTTTGCCGTTGTCAGGGTCAAGGCGGGCCACTAGAACCCAGCTTTGCATGTCTCCGGTGATCACCAGGCGGTCACCCTTGCGGTCGGCAGCCAGCCAGTGCGGCATGGGAAAATTCGAGCCGAACACCAGCCGCGAGACTTCCACCGGCTTCTCGGGATGGCTGATGTCGAGAGCAATCAACCCTGGAAGCGCGGCCACGGTTTGAATCCAGTAGTGCCCCACCACCACCGGGACTGAGCAGATGGTGTGCGGACTGTCGCCGCCGGGAAAGGTGTAAACCAACTCCGCCGAAGGCTGCGCGCCAGTTACATCCTTCATTCGGTAAAGGCCGCAGGAGAAGGTGTTCACGTAAACCGCGCCGTCGGGCAGCAGCCGGGGCTCCGCCGGCCATCGATTATGCTTTCCAGCATCAGACGGAAGGGTAACCGTTTTGAGTAGATGCAGGTCGGATAGCCGCCAGACCTGCACGTGCGCGGTCACCTGGTCGTTAATCTTCTGCAAGGTCCACGAACCCGGGGGAAGTTTTCCCCAGTCGGGCCAGCCCATGGGCGAACTGCTGCTCACCACGCGGTCGAGTTGGGGCACAACCGCCATGCTGTAAGGCCAGATAAGATCTTTATTCACCGCCGGGTCCACCGCTGAAGACGAGCGCACCACCGAGCCATCGTTGCGCAATTCGACCAGGCCGCCATCGGCGGCCAGCGTCCCGTCATGAGACTGAAAAGTGGCCAGCACGTCGCTATTGGGGAGGCGCACGAAACTGTGCGGAAAGCTATAGCCGGCGCGGTCCTGGAATTGACCGGCAATGCGCGGCTCCAACGGCTGATTCAGATCGAAGATAAACGTGTGCCCCGCCACCCAGCCATTGGCGTAAAGCAGATTGCCGGCGGGAAACTCGTACTCAGTGTGATGGGGCATGGAGCCGCTGATGCCTACGGGCACGGTTTTCACGATCTGTCCGTAGCTGGCGGAGGAAGGGCTGGCATCAATTACCGCCAGAAAGTCGCTGGCTTTGCGGGACTCGTCGCCCGCCCAGACAAACAGGTAAGGTGAGCCGGCGGATGCCGCCGAAGGCCTCATCGCGCGCGCCAGGGAAATCACGGCGCAGCCCGCCAGTGTCGCCACCATCAAGACACGGTATTTCATACGCTTCCTTGTCGAAAGGGGATGTGGCCGCAGGTGGTGCAGGTGCGAAAGGAAGTATATCCAGATAAGACTGAAGGCGGATTGAATATTTTTGCTCTGGAAAACTTGTTTTCAGCAGCCGTCCCACATGTCAGGGTTCACAGCAATGGGAAGCGATCACCCTGCCCAGTTGGGCGGCGATGTCTAACGCAGTTGGGCGATGCGCTTCATGACCGCCTCCACCATGCGATCGCACCGCGTTCCCATGAAAGGGAAGGCCTGGTTGCGATTGGCGGCGGCGCGGGCAAACAATTCACGCCGCAACAGAGCGCGAGCCCGGTGGAGCCGCACTTTCACGTTCTCTTCCGTAAGTTCCAGGGCCTGAGCGGTATCGGCTGTGCTCATCTCCTCAATATCGCGCATCATCAGCACCGAGCGATATTTCGGCGGCAAAGTCAGCACCGCGCTCTGCAATATCGCTACCAGTTCGCGCTCGGAGGCGTGCTCTTCCGGATTGACCTCACTCGAAGTCGGGATCATGTTGCCTCCGTCGGGCTGCGCATCCAGCTCCTGGATGCGATTGCGTTTTTGGGCGCG
>DATGIY010000132.1:0-5638 GCA_035295475.1 Terriglobales bacterium | reverse complement strand
CGTGGGATGATGGCCGTAATCATCCACCACACTCACGCCGCCGGCCTTGCCTCGCAATTGAAAGCGCCGGTCCACCCCGCGGAAATTCTCCAGCGCCTGCCGAATCTGGTCGGCAGGGACATCCAGTCCGATGCCCACCGCGATGGCTGCCGTGGCGTTCAGCACATTGTGGGCCCCCGGCACCCGTAGCAGAAATTCACCCAGGTCCTGGCCGCGGTAACGCATCTGGAAGCGGCTGCCGGCACAATCGGCACCCGGTTCGGCGGCCGAGTTAAGGATGCGGAAATCGGAATCGGGCCGCCGCCCGTATGTGACAGCGCGCCGGCGCAGTTGCGGCAACAGTGAGCGCAGCGCCACATCGTCGTTGCACATGACCACCATGCCATAAAAAGGAACGCGGTCCATGAACTCCAGAAATGTGCTCTTCACGTCCCGCAGATCCCGGTAGCAGTCCATGTGCTCGCGATCGATATTGGTGACCACGGTCAAGATGGGTGAGAGCGACAGGAACGAGCGGTCACTCTCGTCGGCTTCGGCAACCAGGTAATGCGACTTGCCCAGACGGGCGTTGGAGCCCATGGCGTCCACTCGCCCGCCCACCACCACCGTGGGATCGAGCCCGCCGGCCGCCAGCACCGCCGCCACCATCGAGGTGGTGGTGGTTTTGCCGTGCATGCCCGCGATCGCAATCCCGTATTTCAGGCGCATGAGTTCGCCCAGCATCTCGGCGCGGCGGATCACGGGAATCAGTAGCCGCTGCGCCTCGCGCACTTCCGGATTGTCGGGAGAAATGGCCGAACTGGTGACCACGACTTCGGCGCCGGCCACGTTGGCGATGGAATGGCCCTCAAAGATGACAGCGCCCAGGCTCGCCAACCGCTGCGTCACCGGCGAGAGCTTCAGGTCAGAGCCGGATACCTTGAAACCGAGGGTCAGCAGAACCTCGGCGATACCGCTCATGCCGATGCCGCCGATGCCCACAAAGTGTACGCGTTGGATCTTGGCAAACATTCAATCAACTCGCGACTGCGACCCAAACTTCTTTGCCGCCGATAAACGCGGACTAACGCGGATCACAAATCCCACCGCTTTAGCGGCGTCATGCTGAGGGCCTTCAGGCCCGAAGCATCTCGCGTCTAGATGGCGTCATGCTGAGGGCCTCTAGGCCCGAAGCATCTTGCGTGCGCTACTATGAAATTTACGGTGCTGCACGCAAGATCCTTCGCGACTGAAGTCGCTCAGGATGACTCCAACCTGGAATCAATACTCACCCCTGCAAATCCCTCGCCAACTACGCCGCCACACCCGCCAGGCGCCCCACTAAATCAGCAATCTCCTGCGCCGCCCGAGGATGAGCCAGGCTTCGCGCCGCCTGTGCCATGTGCCCCAGGCGAGCCCGGTCCTGCAGCAGCGACTGCAACATCCCAACCAGGCGCTGGCTACTAAGCTCCGCCTCCACAATCAGTTCCGCCGCCCCTGACGCGGTCAGCGCTTGCGCGTTGCGCAACTGGTGATCGTCGGCCGCTTTGGGAAAAGGCACAAAGATCGCCGGCCGCCCCGCCGCCGTTATCTCGGCTACCGTGCTCGCTCCCGAGCGGCACAGCAGCAGGTCGGCGCGAGCGAATACGCCCGGCATATCGTCTATAAAGGGATACACTTCCGCGGAAATCCCCGACCGCAGGTACGCCCCTTGGGCTTGATTATAGTCGCGCTCCCCCGTCTGATGGATGATGTGGATTCCCGGTATCTCCTGTTTCAGCGTCTCTAGGGATTCCACCATGACTCGGTTCAACGCGCTGGCCCCCTGGCTGCCGCCAAACACCAGCAGCGTGGGCGGATGCGGCCTTGAAACCGAATACGCGGGAACCAGGAAGAACTCTCGTCGTACCGGGACGCCGGTAACCGCGGCGCGCCGGAAATAACGCTCGGTCTGCTCAAAATGCACTGCCGCCATCGACACCATGGGCGCGACCACCCGGTTGGCGAATCCCGGCACCACGTTGGGCTCGAATACCAGGGTCGGCAAACCGTGAAAAACCGCCGCCAGCATCGCCGGGCCTGAGGCATACCCGCCGACGCCCACAACCACTTCCGGCCTGAACTGCTCGAGAATGCGCGAGGAAGCGAATACGGCCCGCGGCAGCGCGGTCAGGGTACGGAGTTTGGTGGCCAGGCCCACGCGGTTGAGCGCTCCCACCTCGATCAGGCGCAACTCGAATCCCCCGGCCGGAACCAGGCGATTCTCCAGTCCCCGGGCAGTGCCGACGAAAAGCACCTCGGCGGCGAAGCGCTCCCGCAGTTCCCGCGCGATGGCCAGCGCCGGGATCACGTGCCCGCCCGTCCCTCCGCCCGCTATGACTGCCCGCATGGAAGTAGAAGGATACGCTATGCCGCCGCGGGGCGGCGGGGTTTCGGGCCGAGATTTCGGTAGTTCGAGAGCCGGCGGCATGGCGAAAATTGTGTAATCGGGGAATTGAACACTGCCTGCGGTCGGTTTTTAGATTACTCAATTACCCGATTACTCAATTACTCAATGGCTGCCCCGCGGTGCGCGGCAGCTCAGTCCACCTGCTGGGTAATATTGAGCAAAATGCCCACGCATGCCAAGGTCACGAACAGCGATGTACCGCCGTAGGAGATGAACGGCAGGGGGATGCCCTTGGTGGGCAGAATGCCCAGCACCACGCTGATGTTGAACAGCGCCTGCAGCACCACCATGCTGGTGATGCCCACCGCCAGCAGCTTGCCAAAAGTGTCCTGGATCAGCACCGCGGCCCGAATCCCACGATAGAGGAAGAGGAGGAACAAGCTCACTACAATCACCGAGCCGACCAGCCCGACCTCCTCGGCGGTCGCAGCAAAGATGAAATCAGTATGCGGTTCGGGCAAATAGAACAGCTTCTCCTTGCCTTCCATCAAGCCCACACCGGTCAGTCCGCCGGTGCCTACCGCGATCATGGATTGAATAATGTGGAAGCCGTGGCCCTGGGGGTCGGCCCAGGGATTCACGAACGCCAGAATGCGCTCGTAGCGCCACTTGACACGAAAAATCAGGGCGTAGAGGAGCGGCGCCGAGGCCGCCAGGCCGTATCCGAAGTAGCGCAGCCTCATCCCAGCCACAAAGAGTACGGTACCGGTGATGCCGGCGCAGGCGATGGCCGTGCCCAGGTCGGGCTCTTTGACGATCAGCCCCAGGAACACGAACGTCGGCACAACCGCAGGCAAAAGCGTGTTGCGCCAGTCGTCCATCAGCCGGGTGCGGGTTTCCAGAAAATAAGCGAGAAAAAGAATGAGCGCGGGCTTGGCGATTTCCGAGGGCTGCAGTGAGAACCAGCCGGCATGAATCCAGCGGTGGGTATTGTGCGACCTGTCGAGAAAGAACACCGAAATCAGCAGCAGCGTGGTCGCTCCCAGAGCGGAGAACACCACCGCCGGCTGCTTGTAGCGGCGGTAGTCAATCTTCATGGTCACGAACATCGCCGCCAGGCCTGCCGCCGCCCAAACGATCTGCCGGATCAGGAAGGTGTAAGGCGAGCCATAGCGATCCTTGGCCATCACCGCCGAGGCGCTGAACACCATTACCAGCCCGATAAACACCAGCAGCACCGTGACCGTAAACAGCGTTCTGTCGACACTGACACGTCTGGCCATTTAGCCCTGAAAAGAATTTCTCACCAGGGCGCCGCGTAGGCACAGAGGATTCTGAAAAAAGCTGTGGACTGGCCTCTTGAGAGTAAACCCTAGGGAACGTCGCCAAGGTTTCAGGTTTCAGGTTTCAGGTTTCAGGTTTCGAGGTTTCAGGTTTCAGGTTTCAAGATTTCAAGGTTTCAACGTTTCCACATGACCGTTTCGGACAAATTTGGTTGCGGACACATGGCGGTATCGGACAAATTTCGGTTTCGCACACATCCCGGTAACATTTTCGGTCTAGGAAGGGCTCGGCTTTAGCCGAGCTGATCAATCAGGTACTACTCGGCCTTAAGGCCCTGTGAGGTGTCTTTTCTGACCGCGGCCTCACCGTCGGCCCGGCACCGGGAAAATTCACAGCCCATCCCGATTTGTTCTATAATGTATAGGTAATGGCAGACCGCGGCTATCTCGGCGAATTTGAGCACCTCGTAATCCTGGCGCTCCTCCGCCTGGAAGATCGAGCCTATGGGGTCACCGTGCGCCAGGAGATTGAGTCTCGCACCAAACGCGACGTCTCGATCGGGGCTGTCTACGCTACCCTGGAGCGGCTTGAGGCTAAAGGCTACGTGGCATCCCGCCGCGGCGAACCTACCCCGGAACGCGGTGGGCGTTCGAAGCGCTTGTTTCGGGTCACGGCCCGGGGACTAGCCGCCGTGAACCGTACACAACGAGCGCTCCAGAGCATGACCGCCGACCTCGACCTCATCGGGAGCTATTCATGACTTCGCCGGCAGAGTTCGTGCAGCCACCACGCCTGGCCAGGTGGCTCGTCGCTTTATTTAATTCCGCTGGGAAAGCCGATTCGATCGCCGGAGACCTGCAGGAGGAATTCTCTCAGCTGACGTCAAGCTCTGGGCTGGCCTCCGCCCGCAGTTGGTATTGGCGCCAGGCAATCAAAACCGCCCCGCATCTCGCCGCGATGGACTTTCGCGAGGCTCCCTGGTCCACCGCTGCCGCCATCCTGGGAGGATTCCTGCTCTGCCGCTTTGTTTACTGGCTCCCCAACCAACTCCTCGGTGCCCTTACCGACAAGTATCTGACCTACTGGTCAACTCATTTCAAGGCTTACATGCTGCTGGCTACCGATGGAATGTTCATCGCGCATCTCCTGGCTTCGCTGCTGGTTGGGAGCATCGTAGCCTTCGCGGCCAAAGGAAGGGAGATGATCGCCACCAGCATCCTGGGCCTGATCCTCGTTGCGTTGGGGTTGGTTGCCTCCATCATATGGCTGGTTCGGACCGGAGACCTGTGGATGTCGCTGTTACTGTGCGCTGACGCATTGGCAATGGTTGTCGGCGGGATGCTCCTCCGGATGCACCGAGCGCACGCAGCGGAGTCGATTGCGAAATCTTGAAACCAGCGTAACTCTGAACCTGATTTTCTCCGTGCCTCTGTGTCTCTGTGGTGAAATCGGGTTTACGCCCCTTCGCCCGCCGCCTGCTCCACCAATGCCTGCACCGTCTGCTTGAAAACCCGCCCGCGATGCTCGTAATTATCGAACTGGTCGAAGCTGGCGCAGGCCGGCGCCAGCAGTACCACATCGCCGCTCTGGGCGGAAGCTGCGGCCCGCTTCACCGCTGCATCCAGGGTCCCGGCTCGCACGACTTCCACAATGCCCCCCAGGTGCGACTCAATTTTCTCCGCCGCCGCCCCGATGGTGTATACGCGCCGCGCCCGCTCTTTCAGCAGCGGCTTGAGCACCGTGTAGTCGCTGCCTTTGTCCTTGCCGCCGAGAATCAGGTGGATGTTGGCAGGGAACGACTCCAGCGCCTTGATGGTGGCGTCCACGTTGGTGGCCTTGGAATCGTTGTAGAACTCCACCCCGCGCAGCGTGGCCACGTACTCCAGGCGGTGCTCCACCGCCTTGAATTCCTGCACCGCGCGCCGGATGCGGTGCGGCTCCGATCGGGTCAGCATGCCCGCGCACACCGCCGCCAGCACGTTCTCC
>DATGIY010000131.1:0-6933 GCA_035295475.1 Terriglobales bacterium | reverse complement strand
GAGTACTTGCCTCCCCCCTGGGGCAGTGTAAACTGCTGTCCCCTGCAATTGGCGGGTCAATTGGGAGCAAATCATGGCGGCTTCGGTTTGGTCGGGGTATTTGACGTTCGGTCTTATCTCCATGCCGGTGCGACTTTTTTCCGGGGCCCGCAGCAGCGGTATTTCTTTCAATATGCTGCACCGCGATGACCATGCCCGCGTCAAACAGCAACTTACGTGCTCGGCCGACGGCAAGGTGCTGGAGCGCAACGAGATTGTGAAGGGCTACGAATACCGCAAAGGCGAGTACGTCATCATTGAGCCGGAAGAGATCAAGAAAATCGAGCCTAAAACCGCCAAAACCATGGAGATTTTAGAGTTCGTCAAGTCCGACGAGGTCGATCCCATCTATTTCGAGTCATCCTACTATCTCGTGGCGGAAGAGGCGGGGCGGCGGCCTTACGCCCTGTTGACCAGGGCGTTAGAGGAAACCAACTACGTCGCCATCGCCAAGATCACCATGCACAACCGCGAGTACACGGTTTTCCTGCGGCCGTATCAGGGCGGGATGATGCTCCACACCATGTACTACTCGGACGAAATTCGCCAGGTCGAGGATTTCGGCCGCCCCGAGGTGGAGTTGAAAGATGCCGAGGTGAAGGTGGCGCACCAGCTCATCGAAGCCCTGGCTGACAAGTTCGATCCCAAGAAGTATTACGACACTTACGAAGCCAACCTGAAAAAGCTGATCGAAGCCAAGCTGGAGGGCGGGGAAGTCGCCGAGGTGGAAAAGCCGGCCAAGATGGCTCCTGTGGTAGACCTGATGGCCGCTTTGAAGCAGAGCCTGGCGCAAATGGAAGGCAAGAAGAAGCCGGCGGCGCGCGTGGCCGAGGCACAACGCGCCTCGGAGACTCAGGTGACCGGCACCACCGAGCGCCACCGCTCTACCCGGCGCCGCAGAACGCCGGCCGCATAGAAGTTGCTCACAAGACCTGCTCCCGAATCCCGCATAAGCGCATAGCTATGGGTGCGTGAATCTCGCTTGCATCCTGGGAACCTGCTCAACTACTTCCCGCCGCCCAGTTTTCCACAGATCATCTGCCTAGGACCCTCGGCATCCCCCGGGTCTTGAGGAGGCCCATGCTCGCAGTCGAACCCGAGCGGCGCCGTATGAAGCGCTGCGATTTGCAGGAGCCTGTCACGATCAAGTACTGGGACCACGGCCCGCGGGAGACTACCGGGGTGGTCCAGAATGCCAGCCCGGACGGAGTCTTCCTGGAGAGCGACAGGGAACTTCCCCAGCGCTCCCACGTGGAACTGGTGTTTCTGTTTCCCGCCAGCCTGCGCTCCCCCGGTGTGCGCTTTGTGTGTCAATGCCGCATCGTGCGCCGCATACCGCTCGCCAGTCCCGGCAAGTACGGTTTGGCCATGGCCATCGTGCGCACGGAAAGCGAACGGCTGGGCCGGCAAGCGGCTCAAGAACAAGAGTCCTGGCGTCCTTCCATGTCGGCACTGGTTGAACTATGAATCTCTCCTGGGCACGTTTTCGCCAGAATGAAGCGACCCCAGACGCTTTGCCGGAGCGGCGCCGCTGCGTGCGTCACCGGGTGCATGCGCCCGCCTTTGCCAGTTTCGACGGCGTTACCGGAGGCATGGTACTGGACCTGAGCGAGCAGGGCATGTCCATGCAGACAGCGGCCCCGCAGAAGCCTACCCGGCCCATTAACCTGCACCTCAACTTGCCTGATCCGATTACCAATGTGGAAACCACCGGCTATATCGCTTGGGCGGATGCTTTTGGGCGCGCCGGCGTGCGCTTCTCGGAATTGCCGGAGGACGCCCGGCGGCGATTGAACCAGTGGCTGCTCATGAACGCGGGCGCCCCCAGCCGGACGGCGCCTAAACTGGCCGTGGCCGAGCAGGTAGATCGTCCGGCACGACCCCAGGAGCGCCACGAACCCCTGGCCGTGAGCCTGGAGCCGGAGCCCGCGACCGCACAGCCCACTCCCGCCTCCACCACCGTGCAATACGAATTTTCCCCCCTGGGGCCAGATTTGGATGCAGCCCTGCGCGCGATCAGCAAAAAGGTATGCTCCCTGACTCGCGCCGGGGGGGCGGCCATAGCCCTGGCTCAGAACGGGGAAATGGTGTGTCGCGCGCGCAGCGGCGTGATTGCGCCCACGCTGGGCTCGCTTATCGACTCCGCTTCCGGATTCACCGGGGAATGCATACGTAATGGCAAGGCTATGCGCTGTGATGACGCGGAGATAGATTCGCGGGTGGATGCGGAAGCTTGCCGCCACTTGGGCATTCGCTCCATCCTGGCGGCTCCCATCCAGTACGAACGCAATATTGTGGGCGTAATCGAGGTTTTTTCCAGCGATCCTTTCGCTTTCGATGAGGGCGATGTGGCGGTGCTGCAGCGCCTCGCGCAGACCGTGCTGCTGGCCATGAGCCAGTCTGCCGCACTTACCGTCAGCTGAACAGCAGCTGATTGCTCAAGTTCAATGTGCCTTGCGCGGGGACTTGCGGCCGGGCGCTCGTTGAGAAAAGACGCGGGCGAAGATCTTATCCACATTGCGCAACTGGCGATCCAGGTCGAAGGCGCGCGCGATCTGCGCGGCTGGTACTCGCTTGGTGATCTCCTTATCCTTCGTGACCAGATCGCGGAAGTTCCTGCCCTCTTGCCAGGCGCGCATGGCATGACGCTGTACCATGCGATAGGCCTCCTCCCGCGAAACCCCGTGTTCCACCAGGTCCAGCAACAGTTGCCCGCTGAAAACCAATCCGCCGGAGCTTTCCAGGTTTTGCAGCATGCGTTCCGGGTAGACAAACATCGTGTCCACCAGATTGGCCGTCTTGGCCAGCATGTAATCGAGCACGGTAGTGGAATCAGGCAGAATGATGCGCTCCACCGATGAGTGGGAGATATCGCGTTCGTGCCATAAGGCGACATTCTCGAAGGCAGCTTGCGTATTGGAGCGGACCACGCGCGCCAGTCCACTGATCTGCTCGCAGGTCACCGGGTTGCGCTTGTGGGGCATGGCGGAGGAGCCCTTCTGCTTTTCGCTGAAGTATTCTTCCGCCTCGCGCACCTCGGTGCGCTGCAGGTGACGAATTTCAGTGGCGATTTTGTCCAGGGTGCAGGCGACCACCGCCAGAGTGGCCATGTAGTTGGCGTGCAGGTCGCGCTGGATCACCTGCGAGGTGATGGGCGCCGCTTTCAATCCCAGGCGAGCGCAGATTTTTTCCTCCAGTTCGGGGTTGAGATGGGCGAAATTGCCCACGGCGCCGGAGAACTTGCCCACGCGCATTTCTTCGGCAGCGCGCTGGAAGCGGGCCAGATCGCGCTGCGCTTCGTCGTACCAGTTGGCCAGTTTGAGGCCGAAGGTAATGGGTTCGGCGTGCACGCCGTGCGTGCGCCCTACCATGGGCGTGTTTTTGAACTCGAAGGCGCGGCGCTGCAGAACTGCGATCAGATTTTGCAGGTCTTGCTTGAGGATGCGCGAGGCCTGCCCAATCAGCAGGGCTTGCGCCGTGTCCACGACGTCGTTCGAGGTCAGGCCGTAATGAAACCAGCGGGCTTCCGGACCTACAATTTCCGCCACCGCAGTGGTAAAGGCGATTACGTCGTGCCGGACCTCGGCTTCGATGGCGTGGATGCGCTCGAGGCTGAAATCCGCTTTTTCGCGGATGGCGCGGGCGGCGTCCTTGGGCACTAGTCCCGCCTCGGCCAGCGTTTCCGTCGCCGCCACCTCCACCGCCAGCCAGGTGCGGAAGCGGTTTTCCTCGCTCCAGATGCGCCCCATTTCGGATCGCGTATAACGGGCAATCAAGGTCAAGCCCTCCTAAGGTAGGGAAAAAGCGATTCTAAATGCTGGCGCCGCTTCCCGGAAAGGCGGTGGAAGTTCGGGCCCTGGCGCCCGTATGGGGTATAAATCTCGCCCCACGACAGATATATGACTTTGGTGCGAAGGGCCCGCAGGCAGCCAGCCTCTTTTTATGTCGTGATACGATACCAGGTACGATACAATCAAGGCAGCTGGTGGACCGACATGGACATCAAAACACATGACTACGAATCGCTGGCTGAGTTGCGCTACCAGATTCGCAGGTTTCTTCGGTTTAGCGAACAGGTAGCCCGCAATGCCGGACTGGAGCCTCGCCAGCATCAGCTCATGCTCGCCCTCAAGGGCCTGCCCAAGGAGGCGCGGCCGCGTATTGGTGAATTAGCCGAACGGTTGCAGATCCAGCACCACAGCACAGTGGAGCTCGTAAACCGGCTTGCCGCCCATGGCTTCGTCAAGCGGCACCGTGGAGGCGCCGATCGGCGCGAGGTATTGCTATCCCTTACCCCCCGGGGGGAACGGGTGTTGCGCGAGCTTTCTCTCCACCATCGGGAAGAATTGCGCGAGGCCGGCCCCAGTTTGCTGCGCGCCTTGAAGCAAGTGATGAACGGCGGTAAGCGGAAGAAAAGGTAGCTGGGACGAGGCTCTAAGCAAGCTCTCTTGCGCTGCGTGACCTGGCGCGTGGCGATGTCAACAGAAAGGAAAATCCGATTCACCAAGCAATGAAAAACGGTGCGAGCCATCGGCCTAACGGGGAAGGAAACGGAGCGGATAAGCGCTCCATAGGATCGCGCGATCGGCTTTTGGTGCTCTCTTTGCTTGGCATCGTCGTCGGGATTGCCGGCGGGTTAGTGGCCGAAGGCCTGCTGCGCACCATTAATTTCATTACCGACCTGCTTTACTGGCATCGCTTTAGTTCCACGTACTATCCTCCCAATCAGGCTCCCTTTCACTGGTGGCTGTTGCTGCTGCCGGCGGCTGGCGGATTACTGGTCGGGCTGCTGGTCAATTATTTCTCGCCGGAAATCAAGGGCGATGGCATACCAGAAGCGATGGCGGTTGTCCTCACTAACCGCAGCATCGTCAAGCCTCGGGTCGGTTTTTTCAAACCTCTAAGCGCGGCCATCACCGTGGGCACGGGCGGTCCGTTCGGCGCTGAGGGTCCTATCATCCAGACCGGGGCGGCGCTGGGCTCCATTCTGAGCCAATTTATTCCGTCTTCCCCCTCGGAGCGGCGGACCCTGCTGGCTTGCGGCGCGGCAGCGGGCCTGGCCGGCGTCTTTAAAACTCCCTTTGCCGGCGCCATGATGGCGGTGGAGCTTCTGGTGTTCGAATTTCGTGCCCGCAGTTTCATTCCCATCGCCCTGGCTTCGGCTTCGGGAACGCTGGTGGCCATGGCATTTCGCGGCGGACAGCCGGTATTTCCTCTGGAAACCAACTATCACTTCCATCCCGGGGAGTTGCCCTTTTTTGTCCTGTTAGGCGTGGCTTGCGCCGGCCTGGCTTGGTTGATGACCAAGGCGCTCTACCTCTGTGAAGACTTTTTCGAAGAGCTAAAAATCTGGTTTCCTCTAATTCCCGCGCTGGGCGGGCTGGGCGTGGGCGCCATCGCCTTCTTTTATCCCCAGGTCCTGGGCACGGGCTATGCCGTCATTGCCGACTTGTTGAGCAAGCCACACACGGTGGGCCAGTTCGTTGGCATAGGGGTGGCCAAACTTGGCGCCTTCGCCATTGCCTTAGGTTCGGGCGCCTCAGGCGGAACCTTTGCGCCCGCCCTGATGATTGGAGGCAGCCTGGGCGCGGCTTTCGGCAAGATGGTGCATCTGGTTGTACCCAACGCCTCTACCGTAGGGCTATACGGCATGGTGGCCACAGCCGCCCTGTTCGGAAGCGTTTACCGGGCCACGCCCAGCGCCATCCTGTTCATGCTGGAAGTGACGGGCGCCTACAACGCCTTCCTGCCCGTGTTCCTGGTGGCCATCATCTCCGACCTGGCGGTTCACTACTTCATGCGCACCACCATCAATACCGAACGCCTGGTACGCCGGGGAACACTGGTTCCGGACGCCTACACCGTCGATCCCATGAAGTTATTGCGCGTGCGCGACGTCATGACCCCGGACGTGGACACGGTGCGCGCCACCGCCAAGGTAAGCGAGTTCCTGACGGACGTGATGGCGCATGGTTCCGTGCCGGTAGTGGATGATCGCGACCACTTTCTGGGCATGCTGCGTCGCAGCGATCTGATTGCCGCCAGCCCCAATGCCACTGCCGCCTCGCTCCTGCACAAGGATTTTCCCCTGGTGTACGGCGACGACGTGGTGCACGACATCGCCCTGCGCTTTGTGCAGGAGGGCATCGGCCGCTGCCCCGTGCTTGACCGCCAAAGCGGAGAACTGGTAGGCATCTTGACCGCTTTTGATCTACTCAAAGCCAAAGATTGGGAGCAGATGCAGGAGATGCCCGAACCGGGCCGCCTGTGGGGCCTAGCTCTTGCCCGCTTCGGTGTGCAGGACAAGGAAGGCAACCTGGGGCAGTAGCTCGCCGCGGCGAATTGCGCCAATCCCTCCCCTGGCGTGAGAAGCAGCAAGGTGCAAGGAGATCATCAGACCGGTTCCGCAGCGCCTAGCTTGCCCACTCTGCAGGCTCTACGGACGCAACCAGATCACTTTCGCGTCCTGATCTTGTCGTTGCTGGCCGCAGTGATCGGCTTAGCCGCCGGGGTCATCGCCTACATCCTCTACCACCTGATCGGGTTCTTCACCAATCTGTTCTTTTTCCACCGTATTTCTTTCCAATTCACCAGCGCCCGGCTCAATCTGCTCGGCCCCTGGGAGATCGTCATTCCCGTGATCGGCGGCCTGATCGTGGGCATCATGGCCAAATACGGCTCTCCCAAGATCAAAGGACACGGCATTCCCGAAGCGATGGAGGCGGTGCTGGTGGGCCACAGCCGGATTGAGCCGCGGGTGGCAATCTTGAAGCCGCTTTCCGCCGCCATTGCCATCGGCACCGGTGGGCCGTTTGGGGCAGAGGGGCCCATCATCCAGACGGGCGGAGCCGTGGGGTCACTGATCGGGCAGCTGGTCTATACCACGGCAGCCGA